>NZ_JATABH010000030.1:0-41664 GCF_036533775.1 Vibrio sp. M260112
AAAGTTGCCCGGAAGCAAGAAATGCACCGAGGGGACTGTGAACAATCACAAATGATGAAAAATCAGAAAATACCCCACTGCTACAGAGGGGTCGTTCGCAACAGTATGGTTTGCTATCCAGTGCGTTGCGAACACGTTAAGTGATAGGAGTTAAGCTTTAACGCTGGCTTTTCAGATTCAACATCGTCCAATCGAATAATGGCTAGATGACTCGAGAGAATTGTTGCTGCCTTGCCTTAGCTCTTAGGTACTTATCGAAACACATACAGATGTTACGGATAAGCAAACGGCCACGCAGTGTGACGCGAATTTCTTGGTCATCCACTTCAACCAATTCATCATTGATAAAGGTCTGAAGTAACCCTAAGTCTTCTTTGAAGTACGTATTAAAGTTCACACCGAATTCTGACTCTATCTGAGTTTTATCAAGTTTGAAGTTACAGATAAGCTGTTTAATGACTTCACGGCGTAGTAAGTCATCACTATCAAGAGCTACGCCTTTCCATAGAGCATGGCGCTGATCGTTGACTTGCGCATAGTATTTCTTGAGCTCTTTCTGGTTCTGAGCGTAAGCATCACCAATCATTGAGATAGCAGAAACACCAAATCCGACCAAATCCGCTTCACCTTGTGTGGTGTAACCCTGGAAGTTGCGGTGCAACACACCATTTCGCTGAGCAACCGCTAGCTCATCATCCGGCTGGGCAAAGTGATCCATACCGATAAACTGATAGCCTGCGTTAGTGAGCGTCGCAATGGTATCTTGCAAGATAGCCATCTTCTCTTCAGCTACCGGTAGATCTTCATCTTTGATTTTACGTTGAGCAGCAAAGAGTTGTGGCATGTGAGCGTAGTTAAATACAGAAAGACGTCCTGGGGTCATCTCCAGTACTTGCTTCAGAGTCGCCGCAAATGACTCTTTTGTCTGCTTAGGCAAACCGTAAATAAGGTCTAAATTTGTCGAACGGAAGCCAAGCTCTTTCGCTCGCTCAACCATAGCAAAGATAAACTCCTCATCCTGCTCTCGGTTAACTAGCTTCTGAACTTCTTTATTGAAATCCTGAACACCGATACTCAGACGGTTAAACCCTTCGCTACGCAAGTGATCCAGCATATCCAGTTCAATTTCTCTTGGATCAACTTCGATACTGATTTCTGCTTCAACCTCAAAGAAGAACTCACCACGGAGAATGGCCATTAAACGGCTAATCTGCGCTTTGGTTAAGAAGGTTGGTGTACCACCACCAAAGTGAAGCTGAGTCACTTTTCGCCCTTGCAGTAGTGCCGCACGCGTTCTAATTTCCAGTTCCAGTACATCAAGGTACTCATCCGCTTTATGAGCATGACGAGTAATCACCTTGTTGCAACCACAGTAGTAACAAAGCTTGTGGCAGAAAGGGATATGAATGTATAGCGACAAAGGACGCTCAGGATACTGCGTACAAGCCATATCATAGTCGGCGACAGTGAAGGCCTCGTGAAACTCCAACGCAGTTGGGTATGAGGTATAACGAGGACCAGAGTAGTTGTACTTATCTAGAACGGCTTGATCCCAGACAATTTGTTGGCTTGCGACGACAGGCTGCGACATGATGGTAGTTCCGTTTGGGCTGTAAGACTTAATTTGGCTTAAGAAGCCATTGTAGTGAGCAGGCTATTTTGCCACACCTAGATGATAGTCGTCGGGGGACTAGCTGCATTTTGAGTGGCAATACTCAGAATTGATAACTCGATCACTACCCTTTTAGGATAGGTGATCGAGCTATAATACCAATCTAGATCATTTGAATATTGATCTGATTATTCAGCGGTTGAACCTTTTTCTGCAGTTGCTTCAATTCTTCAACAATCGCATCCTGAAGACGAGACTCTGCTTTGTGACGTTCTAGGTTTTGTTTCATGCGATCTTGCTTAGCAAGTTTCTGGCGTTCTTCTCCACGCGCCATATCTTTAACGATATGGAACAGTTCCGATGTCGCCGGATACTCTTTATCAAAATCAACCCTATCTTCACCCTGAACATAATCCATGATGTTGTATAGGCGGATACTCACCTCAGATAGGTCACACTGCTCTTGGATGCCCGCTAAGCAAAGGACGTGGACGCTTTCAAAAATGTTGGCATTACGTTTTTCAATTGCAAGCTTTTGATGCTGCAATTGCAATTCCTTTTGCTTTTTAAGCTTGAGCAGAAGGTAACCCGCATATGATGCTAAGCCGAGAATAATCACTCCGCCCGCGATGGCTAATAAGGTTACATTCATTGGCTCACTTATCCTTTAAATTGGTTCAAATCCAGATCTTCAAACTGAGAGAGTAAATCGTCATCCGATTGTGCTTTCTTGTAGCTTGCTTCCACCATTGGTGATTCATCCGCTGGTTGCTCTGAATCATCTTCATCATAGATGCCCAATTGCTTCATCAACACTTCAATGCGCGCAAGTTTCTCATCAACGTATTTCTGTAGGCCTGCACCTAGGTTTTCACCTTCATCAATACGGTCAAGCAACACGTTCAGTTGAGCGTCATTTTCTAGCATCTCTAGCTCTTGTTCAGCATTGAGACGTCGCTCTGATTTGGTTAGCTTCTTCTGCGGCTCGACAATCAAAGGAATCTTTTTCTTGCTGCCTAAACGCGGATCACGCTGCTGACCAGCTGTTTGTGACTTGTGCTGTTTTTCGTCAGAGTTGCGGCTGCCAGTCTTTAGGCCTTTGCGCTTTTTATCTCTTTTACGTAGACGTCCTTCAACGTCTGATTGTGTGCGGTTACGCACAACGATAACGTCGTTGTGACCACCAGATCTCTTTTTCTTACTACGGCTCATTACTGGGCTTTCCTTAGTAAAATTACATCATTACCAATAAATTCAAGCTCGAGCTGATCCCGCTCTGCCAGATAGCGAAACGTATTGCGACTAAAAAAGACCACATGCGTAGGATCATTTTTATAGTGCCATGAGGCAAACGCTTCAACATCAATGACCATTTTGGTCATTAGACCAATCCAGCCACCTGGCTTAACTAAATTCAACCATTGCTGCCACACTTGGTTAGGCTGATATAAGTGCTCTATTACTTCAGTGGCAGTCATAAAGTCATACGTTTTACTCAACACCTCAGTATCTGGGTGATAGTAAATATCGTACAAACTCATGGTATGTCCCTGCTCTTGCAACATTAATGATAATGTTGGTCCCGGGCCACAACCAAAATCAATTCCGTGAGAACTTGGCTCAATACGCTCTAATATGGGGTCACAGACCCTAGATAAAAAGCGTCGATACCCTTCATCGGCTGGATCATTCTCATGCAAATCGTAGTGGGCTTTTTCTTCTTTTGCATCTAAACGATGATCAGGATTAACGAAAACAAGCTCACACTGCTGACAGCAAAGATACTCTCGTCGCTTATCTGCATAGTAGTGTTCAATCTCCAAGCTTTGGCAAAGGGGGCAGTTATGCATTGTTCCATCCTCAAACGGGGATGCGAAACATACCAGAAAGTCTCCTTAGAGTGGAGCACTATTGTGCAAATATTCATCGATTCATGAAAATTAGGAATAAAAAAAGCGATAGAGCTACTCTATCGCTTTCTAAATGCCTTTCGGCCAAACTGTGTTGCACTTATTTTAGTGCATCAATATTCCATTTGTTTTAGGTGCTTTCCCTGCCAAAAGTGTTGTTTGCCACCATCCTGGTGAGTTTTGGCTTTCCTTTTGACTTCCTGCTACCTGAGCTATTCCTTAGCCTGATCCCTTCCATTGTCTTTAACCATTAGACAAGGTGACCATCCTTATCAAGTAGGTGTCCTACCTACCCTGTATCCATTCTTCAACTACCAAGCGTCCATTACTTGCTTCCATGGAGACTTCCTAGTCTGGTATCCGATATCAACGTCCTGCTGATGAACACACTTTAGCGTTTTACTCTCATTGAACAATCCACTAACAAGAAAAAATACGAATATTTTCTTGTGATTTTTTTATTCATTTATTTTTCAGTTACTTATAAAAACACATGAGAGAAATGAAGTACAACATATGGTCGATCTCTCACAAACAATAGGGATAGATCATCCATCGTTGACTAAATTGAAATGTGACCAAGCGCAAACGAAAAAGCCCAGAACTGAGTCTGGGCTTTTTCTTTACAACTTTATGCTCGAACGGATAAGTAGGGCTTAGTGCAGGCCACCAACGTATTTAGAAAGCGTATCAATATCTTCATCCGTTAGCTTTTTCGCGATATCACGCATCATAGCGTTCATATCGTTAGCGCGATTGCCATCACGGAATTTCTCAAGTTGGGCTTTGATGTAATCTGCATGCTGGCCAGAAATTTTAGGGAAGCCAGACAATTCAGTACCATTACCACGAGGGCCATGACACGCAATACATGCTGTTAAACCACGCTCAGCATCACCTGCGGAGTATAGCACCTTGCCTTTTTCAACAACATTCTCTGGAGTTGTGTTGTTAGAAATAGGAAGTGATGCGTAGTAAGCAGACAGATCTTGCATGTCTTGCTCTGTCAGCGGCATAGCCATGCCACTCATGACAGGGTCGTAACGACCTTGCTTTCCACCACTGGTCATACCCAGTTTCAGATCTTTAAGCTGCTTTTCAATATATTTAGCATGCTGACCTGCTAGCTTAGGGTACATTGCGAGTTGACTGTTGCCATCAGCACCATGGCAGGCAACACATGTTAGGGATTTTGCTTTACCAGCTTCAATGCTGCCTTGGGCCCACACAGAGCAGCTGGCTAAAAGACTCAAGATTAGCGCTAATTTCTTCATGACATTCCATTATAATTATCAAGCTTCCGGTACCACTCATGGTACAATAGGCGACCTTATGCCGAGCACGGTTATTTTACACAATTTCACAAAAAAGTAATCAATCGACTACACAAAGTCGAGATGGAGTTAACAGTGAGCGTAAAAATTCATTATCAAAACACGCATTTCATCACTAGTGCACCTGATATTCGTCATTTGCCAGAGGATGAAGGTATCGAAGTTGCGTTTGCTGGACGCTCCAATGCGGGTAAGTCGAGCTCTTTAAATCGCCTGACTAATCAACGTAGCCTTGCGAAAACCAGTAAAACCCCAGGTCGTACACAGCTTATTAACCTTTTTAAAGTGACAGAGGGTTGCCATATTGTCGATCTTCCTGGATACGGTTTTGCTCAAGTTCCTCTAGAAATGAAGAAAAAGTGGCAAAAGTCTTTAGGCGAGTACCTACAAAAGCGTCAATGTTTGAAAGGACTGGTCGTGCTAATGGATATCCGCCATCCAATGAAAGACCTAGACCAGCAATTAATTTTCTGGGCGGTAGATAGTGGCATTCCTGTTCAAGTCCTGCTTACTAAAGCTGACAAGTTAAAAAGCGGTGCTCGCAAAGCCCAAGTGTTGAAAATAAAGAAAGACGCTGTCGGCTTTGGCGGAGATGTTAGTGTCGCTGCTTTCTCATCGCTTAAAGGCATTGGTGTTGACGTATTACGTAACAAACTTGATGAATGGTTTGCACCAGCACTAGCAGAAGCTCTGATTGATGAGATTGTTGACGAAGAAAATAGTGACAACGAAATCGAATAAGCCCGGATTGTCGTGATATCTAGCCCTGCCTCACTGGTGGGGCTTTTTATTTGGGCTATCTGAATCCGATAATAAAAGCCCCACCTTGTCAGATGGGGCAACGGGAGAGAATAGGTATTATTAGTTATTATTCGCTAAGGATCTGTTATCTGCCGTTGCAAATCAACTTAATCTCTCCAACTAGAATCCTTCATCAATCAAAAGACAATCAATAACAAATCATTGATTTAATTAACTTTATTTCAAGTTAGATCTACATTTCACGACGCAGCAAGTTTTTGGTTTTCGAGTCAAAATAACCAAAGTGTGACTGGTAATAAGTTACATATTTTCTTTTAGTTACAAAACTGAAGATAGAGATGGTTTGCTTTGATGATATAAGACAGGAATAAAGGCAGCAGAAATGTTACTTGGATAGAGCCACAAAGTTTTACTTGGCCCAATAAAAAACGCCCCAGTCAAAAGCTGACTGGGGCGGCTGAATCAGCCTAATCCAATAACGTGAAACAAAAGGTCTGAAAGATAGAACATCTTACCTCTGTACCCTACGTCGATTAATGTACAACAATTGGTCAGAAATGAAAACCACTTTTGTAAGTTTTTTTCATTAAAATTTTGTTTAGCAACATTTAGGCAGAATGACTCGATACTTTATTCATGCCAAAAAAAAGCCAGCGTTTGTGCGCTAGCTCATATTAATTCCATTGAAATGGCTATTTTTTGTCTAGTGGGCCTGTTCCCAGTTATCACCATGACCCGCTTCAGCCACAAGAGGCACTGCAAGTTCAGCTGCTGATTCCATTAATTCTTGTACTTTACTTTCAATTTCGGTCAAAGCTGACTCTTGAACTTCAAAAACCAGTTCATCGTGAACTTGCATCAGGAGTTTTACTCGACCATCACCTTCAGCTTGAATCCACTGATCGACTAACAACATCGCTTTCTTGATGATATCGGCCGCAGTTCCCTGCATTGGAGCGTTGATTGCCGCTCGCTCTGCAGCTTTGCGACGCATGCCATTACGAGACTGAATTTCAGGTAAATGCAAACGGCGACCAAAAATGGTTTCAACATAGCCCTGCTCTGCTGCTGCGCTACGAGTATCTTCCATGTACTGCATGACACCTGGGTAACGTTCGAAGTATTTGTTCATGTAGTCTTGCGCTTCGCCACGAGGGATACCAAGTTGCTTCGCCAAACCAAAAGCACTCATGCCGTAAATCAGACCAAAGTTAACCGCTTTAGCGCGACGACGTTGTTCAGAACTCACTTGGTCTATTGTGATGCCCATGATCTCCGCAGCCGTAGCAGCGTGGATATCTTTACCTTGCTGGAACGCGTCCAGTAGTGCTTTATCACCCGATAAGTGAGCCATAATACGCAGTTCGATTTGCGAGTAGTCGACTGCCATGATCTTGTACCCGTGAGGCGCCACAAATGCCTGACGAATTCGACGGCCTTCTTCATTACGGATAGGGATATTTTGTAGGTTAGGATCCGTTGATGACAAGCGACCTGTCGCAGTGACAGCTTGATGATAGGAAGTATGCACACGGCCTGTTACCGGATTAATCATCTTCGGTAGCTTATCCGTGTAGGTCGACTTCAACTTCGCTAAGCCACGATATTCTAGGATTACTTTAGGTAACGGATAATCTAGAGCCAGCTCTTGCAGTACTTCTTCATTAGTTGATGGCGTACCAGATGGCGTCTTCTTAATAACAGGCAGAGCCATTTTTTCAAATAATAGAACCTGCAACTGTTTAGGAGAGTTCATGTTGAACTCTTGCTCAGCGATCTCATACGCCTTCTGCTCTAGTTCATCTAAGCGTAGGGCGATTTCCTGAGACTGGGCTGCGAGTTTCATATCGTCAATGAGAACACCAGTACGCTCAATACGAGAAAGAACAGGCACCAACGGCACTTCTATCTCTTGGTAGATCGATTTAAGCTTAGCGTCTTGTTCGATGTTTTCCATCAAGCGGTTGTGAAGACGAAGTGTGACATCGGCATCTTCAGCTGCATATGGTGAGGCTTGATCAAGCTCAATCTGGTTGAAGGTAAGTTGCTTTTTACCCTTACCAGCAATCTGTTCAAATGAGATACAGCTATGCTGAAGGAAACGAAGTGCCAAGCTATCCATATCGTGCTTGCCGCCAACGCTGTTATAAACGTATGACGCTAACATGGTGTCATGCTTGATGCCTTTCATCTCGATACCATAACGAGCGAGCACGCTAGCATCGTATTTCAGGTTTTGTCCCACTTTCGCTTGGTTATCGTCTTCTAGTATTGGCTTCAACTGCTCCAACACCCAATCACGGTCTAGCTGCTGAGGTGCGTCAAGGTAATCATGGGCAACAGGAACATAAGCGGCTACGCCCTCTTCTGTCGCAAACGACACACCGACTAAATTTGCGACCATGTAATCTAGGCTGTCAGTTTCTGTGTCGAAAGCGAAGACTTCCGCTGATGTTAGTTTCTCTAGCCAAACGTTGAATGTCGCTTCATCCAGAATCGTCTCATACTGACTACGATCTATGGTCACTGCCGATGTATTCATATCTGGCACTGAGCTTGCTGATGCACTATTAATCTGAGCACCTGACTTTTCGTCGGCTGCTACGACACCCGTACCACCATCAAGCAGCTCATTTAACCATGATTTAAACACTAACTGACCGTAGAGCTTAATCAATTCATCTTTATTCGGTTCCGCCTTGAGAAGTGATTCAGGCGTGCAATCTAACTCAACATCCAGTTTGATGGTTGCCAATTGGTAAGAAAGCTCAGCATTCTCTTTGTTATCAATTAGCTTCTGCGCCATGGTCTTAGAACCACGGAACCCTAAGCCTGCGATATCATCAAGGTTTTCATAAAGTTTATCGATACCACCGATCCCTTGTAGCAGTGCCGTGGCCGTTTTATCACCAACACCAGGAACCCCAGGAATGTTATCCACTTTGTCGCCCATTAGAGCGAGGTAGTCGATGATCAACTCAGGTGGAATACCAAACTTCTCAACCACTCCTTCACGATCCATTACCACGTTAGTCATGGTATTGATCAGTGTGATGTTGTCGTCGACCAACTGAGCCATGTCCTTGTCACCCGTACTAATCAGTACCGGCATGCCTTCTTGCGATGCTTGGTAAGCTAACGTACCGATGACATCATCCGCCTCAACTCCGGGAATGCAGATCAATGGTAAGCCCATTGCACGAATGACGTTGTGCAATGGTTCGATCTGACAGCGCAGATCATCGGGCATCGGTGGTCGGTTTGCCTTGTACTCTGGATACATGTCATCACGGAAAGTTTTACCTTTCGCATCAAAAACCACAGCAATACGGTCAGAAGCAAATTGACGCATCATGCTGCGCAACATATTCACCACACCATAGACAGCGTTGGTAGGAATATCACCATTGCTCATCGTGCCTGGATAAGCATGGAATGCGCGATAAAGGTAAGAAGAACCGTCGATTAGGATTAACGGATTATCAGGAATATGAGCCATAGCTTGTACGTATCCAAAGAGAATGCAAATAAGATCTGCCTAGGATGCCATGACTGCGAGAGTGAATCCATTTTAACTCTTTGCGACCGACTCACACATTTGCACATTCCTTTTTCAACACAACGCCAAAATTGTGGATAACTCTGTTTATATAATTTACCCACAGGATATAAATGGTTAGTAAAAAGACAACCGACACAACTTAACTTTATGTAATAAAAGAATATTTAATTAGATCGATCATTCCTAGATCGATCTGACAATGATCCTTGACTGTGGAAAAGACTATTGGTGTCCTTTTGTTCATCCAAAAATCTTAGCTATAAAAAAAGCGACATCTTTCGATGTCGCCTAGCAAAAAGGGGTCAAAGCATATTCAGGTGAATGTCTCTGCTTTGCCATAAAGCTATAAATTACACTGGAAGCAATGTGAGCAATGTCGTGTCAAAAAGAACTCGTGCAAGTTCGATTAAGTTCTGTGTCATCACCAACTCCAATGTTGAATTTGGCAACTCACCGTCCTTGTGAACTTCTCTCATTCCCTAAGACGAGATAAATAATAACCATTCTCATTTAATGAGTCAACATCTAAATGAGAAAAAATCTCATTTATTTTATTAACTCACTTGAGTACCTTCAAAAAGTGAATTCGGCTCTCGAGCAAAGGATTTTTTTGTTCAAATTTTTCAATGAGATAACCATTCCTAAGCAAGAGTCTTAACATCGCCGCAAACTGGTTTCTCGATTTCACTTTGAGTTGTTTATAGCCTTGTTCCTTTACCCAACTCTCTTGAACATCTAACAATTTCTGTGCGACACCTTTATTTCTCGCCTTAGACGAAACCCCACCAAACCAGCTGTAAAACGTTTCTTCATCGAGTTGATAGCCTATCTTAAAGCCGAGCAACTGCCCTTCTTCCTCCGCAATCTGGATGAGATAGCGTTTACCTTCAAGTCGCTCAGATAAACTCTCAATGGTTTCTTTATGAATAAACTCGGTAATGTCATTCACAACCTCAACACACTCAGTCAACGTCCCTTCGCGGCATATAACTGTCATTACTCTTCCCCAAAAACAAAAAGACCAGCGGAGCGCTAGCCTTTAATTCAACAAATCAATGTTATGGCTTTACTCTTGTGAGCCTTTAAGATATTCAGCTGCCTGTGCATTCTCTTGCGCCAACCATTCAGCAACATCTTTAGCAAAGTAGGTCAGAATGCCATCGGCGCCTGCGCGCTTAAAGCACAACAGAGATTCCATCACCGTCTCACGCTCTTTCAACCAACCATTGGCAAAGGCCGCTTTGTGCATCGCATACTCACCAGAAACCTGATAAGCAAATGTTGGAACTTGTAGCTCAGACTTAACACGACGAACAATATCAAGATAAGGCATGCCTGGCTTAACCATAACCATATCGGCGCCTTCGTTGACGTCCATCGCGACTTCGTGAATCGCTTCATCACTGTTCGCCGGATCCATTTGGTAGTTCTTCTTATTGCCACCTTTAAGGTTGCTCGCACTACCAACCGCATCGCGGAATGGGCCGTAGTAACATGATGCATACTTCGCAGAGTAAGCCATGATCTGAGTATTGATGTGACCTGCCTGCTCAAGCGCTTCTCGAATTGCGCCGATACGACCATCCATCATGTCAGAAGGAGCGACGACATCTGCGCCTGCCTCTGCGTGTGATAGCGCCTGTTTAATCAGAACTTGAGTGGTTTCATCGTTAAGTACGTAACCCTCTTCATCGATGATGCCGTCCTGACCATGTGTGGTGAACGGATCAAGAGCCACATCTGTGATAACACCGATTTCTGGGATGTGCTCTTTTAGAGAGCGTACTGCACGTTGCACCAAACCTTCTGGGTTGTACGCTTCCGCTGCGCACACACTTTTTGCGTCTTGATTCACAACAGGAAATAGAGCAATCGCAGGCACACCCAACTGAGCAAGGTATTGAGCTTCTTCTAACATCAAATCAATAGAAAGACGTTCAATGCCTGGCATAGATTCCACGGTTTCGCGGCGATCTTTACCCATTAAAATAAACATTGGGTAAATCAAATCATTTACAGACAGTTGGTTTTCAGCCATTAGACGGCGGCTAAAGTCATGCTTGCGCAGACGGCGCATGCGACGGCCAGGGAACTGACCTTGAATCGAAACTGACACTCTATTCTCCTTGTCTGGTGAAAGTGCTTGGATTGCATAATATCACTCCTTGGTAGTGACGCTAGCAACAAAGCAGAAAAATGCAAAAAATGACCAAATGCTCACACTGCCGTATACTGGCATCCATTCAATGAGTTCCAGAGACCGACCATGATCGATACCCATGCGCATATCTATGCCAGTGAATTTGATGCAGACCGTGATGACGTAGTTAAACGGGCCCTAGCCCAAGGCATTGATAGAATATTGTTACCTAATATCGACTTAGATTCGATAGAGCCAATGCTCGCCACTGAAGCGCAATACCCACAGATTTGCCGTTCGATGATGGGACTCCACCCTTGCTATGTCGATGGTAATGTCAAACAGACGCTAGATATCATCTATTCATGGTTTGAGAAACATCGCTTTATTGCCGTAGGCGAGATCGGTATTGACCTTTACTGGGATAAAACCTTTAGAGCAGAGCAAGAGATGGCCTTCATCACACAGCTCAATTGGGCTAAAGAGATGAAACTGCCGGTTGTCATCCATACGCGAGATTCGATCAAAGAAACCCTGGGCTTACTAAGTCAGGAACAAGACGGTTCCCTATCAGGCGTGTTCCACTGCTTTGGTGGCAGCCTCGAAGAGGCTAAAGCAATCAATGGCCTCGGATTCCACCTCGGCCTTGGAGGCGTGTCTACTTTCAAAAATGGCGGAATGGACAAGGTGATACCTCATCTTGATATGAACTATGTCATCCTTGAAACAGACTGCCCTTATTTAGCACCCGTTCCTCATCGTGGTAAGCGTAATGAGCCCGCTTATACCGCTTTGGTTGCCCAACGCATCGCTGAGCTACGTCAAATCAGTGTCGAGCAGGTAGACCAGTTAACCACACAAAACGCAACAACCCTGTTTGCCCTTTGAATCAACATCTCTTAAACGAAAAAGGCTTGCCGATTGGCAAGCCTTTTATGTCTTTGGCAGAAGATTAGACTTCTTCTTCCTGTTCATCAGCCTCGTCCTTGCGAACATAGAAACGAGCAAAAAATAAACCCACCTCGAAAAGCAAACACATCGGTATTGCCAGCAAGGTTTGTGAAATCATATCTGGTGGCGTTAGCATCATACCAACGACAAATGCGCCGACCACAATATATGGACGTTTTTCACTCAAGCTTTTCGGTGTGGTTGCACCTGTCCAACACAACAAAATAATTGCGACAGGAACTTCAAATGCAATACCAAATGCGAGGAATAGAGCCAGTACAAAATCGAGATAACTCGAAATGTCTGTCGCAAACTCCACCCCACCCAACGAGATAGCGGTGAAGAATCCAAACACTAACGGAAATACCACAAAGTAGGCAAAAGCAACACCACAGTAAAACAGTAGTGAACTTGAAAACATAAGTGGCATGATGAGTCTACGTTCATGTTTATATAAGCCCGGTGCAACGAAAGCCCAAACTTGATAAAGAATAAACGGTACCGCGAGAAAAATAGACGCTATTAATGTCAGCTTTAACGGGGTAAAGAACGGAGATGCAACATCAGTTGCAATCATCGTTGCCCCTTCTGGTAAACGCTCTACCAAAGGTGCAGAGATAAACTCATAGATATCATTGGAGAAATAGATCAGCCCTATGAACACCACCAACACGGCTAGAATTGCACGTAATAAGCGATTTCGTAGCTCCAATAGGTGACTGATCAAAGGCTGTGTCTGCTCAACAGAAGACATGGAAACCTCTACTCAAAAAAATCGAAAAGGAGCTGCAATTAAACAGCTCCTCCTAATGCGAGACTATTCGGCTTTTTTATCTGCCTGTGGCGATGGTTGAGGAGATAAACTCTCAACCTTCTCCCTGGAGTCATTGGCGCTTGGAACGGATTCAATACTCTCATTCACTGTCTCAGACTTATTCAATGCTGAGTCGCTTTTGCTCGCATATGGGCGCTGTACATCTTGCGCAGCTTGCTTCAATTGCTCTACCGAAGCCTTCAGATCTGGGGAAAGGTCTTCCATCCCCATTTGTTCCGCTTTACGCAAGTTTTCTTGCAGTTCTTGTATCTTAAGCTCGTGAGAAAGCTCGTCTTTCACACTGTTCGCCATATTCTTTGCTGCGCCTATAAACTTAGAGACACTGCGAATTGCATGAGGCAAACGCTCCGGACCAAGAACCACCAGCCCAACGACAGATATTAATACCAGTTCCCAAAAACCGATATCAAACACGAGTTACGCCTGCTCTTTGTCTTTCTTAGTTTCAGCAGTCGCGTCCGTTTTCTGCTGCTCTAGGTTCTTTTGCTCGAAGTCAGCGTCTTTCTTAGCTGCATCATCTTCACTCATCGCTTTCTTAAAGCCTTTTACTGCACCACCAAGATCGCCACCAATGCCACGTAGTTTCTTAGTACCAAACAGTAGAACAACGATGACAGCAATAATTAGAAGTTGCCAAATACTAATACCACCCATTCTTTTTACCTCGGGTCTTATTAAACAAAATTATTTCAAGAGTTTAACGTCTATCGACGATAAGCTCGCCAACTAAGCAACCAAAATGTGACGCCACCTAGTGCACTCACCATTGAAAGTTGCTCATATGTGCTGTTGACCAATATTGCCGAGCATACGACTAATGTGGCACCAACACCAAATAAAAATTTTCCTGTCGCTTGCTGACGCTTGCTGGAACGATAACCTTGATATAGCTGATCGATACGCTGATTCATCATCTTGCCCTGACGCAAGCTGTCATACAGAAGCTCAGGCAGCTCTGGCAATTTTTCTGCCCAGAACGGCGCTCTATCTTTCACCGCATTAATCACCGCCTGAGGCCCTACTTGGTTCATCATCCACTCTTCGAGGAATGGTTTAGCGGTTTCCCACAAATCCAATTGAGGGTATAGCTGTCGACCTAGGCCTTCCACATAGAGCAAGGTTTTTTGTAGCAAAACCAACTGAGGCTGAACTTCCATATTAAATCGTCGTGCTGTATTGAAGAGATTCAATAGCACATGACCAAATGAAATTTCGCACAAAGGCTTTGCAAATATAGGTTCACATACAATACGGATAGCAAATTCAAACTCATCCACATTGGTTTCACGTGGAACCCAACCTGACTCAACATGCAGTTCAGCAACTCGGCGATAGTCTCGGTTAAAGAAAGCTAAAAAATTCTCTGCTAAATAGCGTTTATCTTCACTATTAAGCGTACCGACAATGCCACAGTCTAAGCCTATCCAACGAGGATTATCAGGGTGCTCCGGCTCAACAAACACATTGCCAGGATGCATATCAGCATGAAAAAAGCTGTCTCGAAATACCTGAGTAAAAAACACGCTCACACCACGTTCCGCTAGCAGCTTCATGTTGGTGCCATTCGCCTTCAGACCTTCGATGTCCGATACTTGAATGCCGTATATTCGCTCAGAAACCATGACAGTTTTATTACTGAAATCAGTAATCACTTCTGGAACGTAAAGTTCTTCACTTCCTTCAAAGTTTCGTCGCAGCTGAATCGCGTTCGCCGCTTCACGTCTTAGATCAAGCTCATCAAGTAAGGTTTTCTCGTACTCACGCACGACCTCAACCGGTTTTAAACGACGTGCTTCAGGAAGTGCTTTTGCGACTATACGCGCCATGCGGTACATCAGTTTTAGATCTGCATCAATGACCGGGCGAATATCTGGCCTAATGACCTTTAATACCACTTCTTGGTTAGTCGACTTAAGCTTAGCCGTGTGAACCTGAGCAATGGAGGCCGAAGCCAGCGGTTTAATATCAAAATCATCAAACCAAGTGTCAAGTGCACCGCCTAGCGCCTGCTCTATTTGCTGTTTAGCTAGCTGACCATCAAATGGGGAAACCTGATCCTGCAATAAGGCAAGTGGATCGGCAATCTGAGGAGGAAAAAGATCGCGACGTGTCGACATCATCTGACCAAACTTGATCCATACCGGGCCAAGCTCTTGCAGCGCTAGTCGCAGTCTATCACCAAGTGGCTTGTCTGGATGTTGATTCTTAATCCAGAACAGACTTTTTCGTGCTAACAGAGGCGCTTTAGTTAATTGATGATTGGGTAGCAACTCATCAAGACCATATTCCAATTGGACTCGGATGATTCGGTATAAGCGACGCAGCTCAGTTAAGGTCATGCACGCTCCAATAGCTGATTAAGTTTTGCTTCCACACGCGCAGCTTGGCTTCTGACATCATCAACTTGATCACAGAAGTGAGCAATTTCAAGTGGCGCAGGAGCTATTTTCCATTCTTCAGTTAAGACTTGAGCAAGGTGGTTTTGATGCTTAGTCGCTTGTGACTTAATCATTTGACCCACGTTGGCAGCGCCTTTCACGACAGTGTGAGCAACCACATCACCAGTCACTCTAGACAACCACTCTTCAATGTCAGGTTTGCAATCCGTCATAAGCTGAGAGAACTTCTGTGCCAGTTGGATATCACCTTCAAGAATCAACTTATCTTGTTTGATCAAACGAGTAATATTGGATTGTTCACGCAATTCTGGAAGCACAGATAGATTGAGGGATAAGTAACAATCTGGCTCGCCTTCATAGTTTGCCAACACATCAATTTGCTGGCTAAAGATAAAGGTTAGTGTTTTATTCAGCTCTTTGAGATGAACTTGAATAACCTGACCTTTTAAACGGGCAAGACGACGACCCAATTCTGGGTCATCCTTAATTAGAATGTTGAGCGATGTTTCAATCACTGCCGTTACAAGTGGTTCAAATGGCATAGCGGATAACCTTAGAATTTGTAACCACGGTGCAGCGCAACGATGCCACCAGTCAGATTGTAGTAACTGGTTTGCTCAAAACCGGCTTCGTCCATCATCCCTTTTAGCGTCTCTTGATCTGGGTGCATACGGATAGACTCTGCAAGGTAACGGTAACTCTCTGCATCGTTGGCCACCAGTTCACCCATTTTCGGCAATAAATGGAAAGAGTAACTGTCATAAACCTTTGATAGAGGTTCAAATACTGGCTTAGAGAACTCAAGCACAAGCAGACGACCACCCGGCTTTAATACACGGTACATGGAACGCAGTGCTTTATCTTTGTCCGTTACATTACGTAAACAGAAGCTGATTGTAATTGCATCAAAATAGTCGTCAGGGAAAGGGAGTTCTTCCGCGTTAGCCTGAACATAATGAACATTACCAACAATGCCATTGTCACGTAACTTATCACGACCCACGTTAAGCATTGAGTTATTGATATCCGCGAGAATGACATGACCTTTTTCGCCGACGATACGTGAGAATTTAGCCGTCAGATCACCTGTACCACCACCAAGGTCAAGAACACGCTGACCAGGACGAACACCACTGCAGTCGATCGTAAAACGTTTCCATAAGCGATGGATACCACCTGACATCAGGTCATTCATGATGTCGTACTTAGCTGCCACAGAGTGGAAAACTTCAGCAACTTTTGCGACTTTCTCTTCTTTCGCTACGGTGGTGAAACCAAAATGCGTGGTTTCATTAGATTCTAAAGCTGTATTCGATTGCACGCTTGTATCCGTCATTGTGATTCCTCTTCGTACAGTGCATTGAATTAATACGACCTAAGCACTGCGGGCGATTAGTTTACTTTATCCTCATCCGTATGTCTTTCAGCGAACGAGTCATTTTTATCCAAGCTTGCATTTTCTGTGAATTGATCATGATGTGCGAGCTGAGCTAAGTCATTTGAGATGAATTTTTTCACCTCCACTCCGAGCTGCTTAAAGCTTTCTGCCTGACGAATCACATTACCTCGTCCGGTAACAAGCTTATTCATCGCCCCTTGATAATTCTGATTCGCTTTGTCGAGCGCACCACCTAAACTCTCCATGTCGTCAACAAACAAACGCAGCTTGTCATAGAGCTTACTAGCCCGTTCAGCAATGATTTGTGCATTTTGGTTTTGACGCTCATTACGCCATAAATTATCAATGGTGCGTAAAGCAACCAACAAGGTCGTCGGACTGACTAAAATGATGTTCTGCTCCATTGCATCTTTGACTAGGCTTGGGTCTGCCTGAATCGCAACTTGGAAAGCAGGTTCGACGGGAATGAACATCAATACGTAATCTAAGCTCTGGATACCTTTTAGTTGATGGTAGTCTTTCTGGGATAACCCTTTGATATGAGCACGAATTGCAAGTAAGTGGTCACTTAAAGCACGCTCCCTATCATGGTTAGTTTCCGAGTTGAAGTAACGCTCGTAGGCGACCAGTGCCATCTTCGAATCCACCACGACTTGCTTATTCTGCGGTAAATGAACAATAACATCTGGCTGATAGCGTTTTCCAGCCTCGTTCTGTAAGCTGACTTGAGTCTGATACTCATGTCCTTCACGTAATCCCGATTCCGCTAACACCCTTGCAAGTACCACCTCACCCCAGTTGCCCTGCTGCTTGTTATCACCTTTCAAAGCTTGAGTGAGATTCAACGCTTCCTTACTCATCTGTTCATTGAGACGTTGTAGATTTTTAAGCTCATGAACTAAGGTATGGCGCTCTTTCGCTTCTTGGTTGAAGCTATCACTAACCTGTTTCTTAAACCCTTCGAGTTGCTCTCTTAGCGGCGTAAGCAAACCATCGAGGCTTTGGCGATTTTGCTGATCAACCTTTGCGGTTTTGGCGTCAAACAACTGGTTAGCAAGATATTCAAATTGCTGCTTTAAACGTTCTTCTGCTTGTTCCAGTAACTGTAGCTTCTCATGATTAGATTTATTCTCTTGCTCATGACGTGCTTCCTGCTCACGCAACTGTGCTTCAAGCTGAGATTTTTGTTCACGAAGACGATCTAAATCATCAGCGTACTGCTGGCGTTCTTGTTTCACCGCTTCAAAGTAACGCAGCTTCTCAAGCACCGCCATCAGCTTTCCGTGGGATTGTTTAATTTCAAGAGCCGCTCTATCACGCTCACCATCGAGTTCATCAAGATCTTGCTGAGCTTCTGCCAGCTCCTTCTCTAGCTGTGCTATTTGCGTACTCGCCAACTGTTGATTCGATTCTACTTGTTGTTCAAGGAGCTGTTGGTTAAAACGCATTTTTTGTTTGACCCACCAGCCAACGACCAACCCACTGGTTATTGCACTGATCATTCCACTAGCCAGCACGCCTTGATGCTCAAGAATCCATTGCATAATAATGATTTAACTCTTCATATTTCGATAGTTTCAATGGTATTTGACCACTGGATAAATGTCCAGTTTGTCGGCTAGATATCGAACAGCTAGACTAGGCGCTCCGCACTCTGTACCACACCAATGGCTAACGATATACAAGTCATTGGTTTTATTAAGGAACATCATGAACGAGCGTCGCGCTTTAGGATTAGGTTTATCGGCTGTATTACTCTGGTCAACGGTAGCCACTGCTTTCAAACTCACTCTGGCAGAGTTCTCTCCAATTCAAATGCTTACCATCGCAAGCATTGTCTCTGCCATTGCGCTTTTGGCCATATGTACCGTTCAAGGCAAGCTCAAACTATTACCAAGCACGTTCCTCTCTAACCCTTGGTACTACATACTACTTGGCCTGATAAACCCTCTTGCCTACTACATTATTTTGTTCAAGGCCTATGATTTGTTGCCCGCATCTCAAGCACAGGCTATCAATTACAGCTGGGCGATTACTCTTACTCTGATGGCCGCTGCTTTTTTAGGGCAAAAGATTCGTAAGCAAGATTGGCTTGCCTGTACCTTTAGCTATCTTGGAGTCATTGTGATTGCCACTCAAGGCGACGTTCTCGGTTTGAATTTTGACAGCCCACTTGGCGTTGGTTTAGCACTACTTTCGACTCTGTTGTGGGCAAGCTACTGGATTCTCAATACCAAAAACAAAGCGGATCCAATTGTTGGCGTGCTATTAGGTTTCCTAGTCGCAATCCCTTGTGCTATTGGTTTAACCCTGTATGAAGGCCTTTCCTTTGCACAGATATCGACTCAAGGCTGGTTTGCGGTGACCTATGTGGGGCTTTTTGAAATGGGTGTTACTTTCGTCTTATGGCTAAGTGCATTGAAACTCACGCAAAATACGGCGCGTATTAGCAACCTAATTTTCGCCTCACCTTTTATCTCATTGATGCTACTGGCAAGCATTATCGGAGAGCAGATTCATCCATCCACTCTTATCGGGTTGGTCTTAATTATAGTGGGCTTGGTGATCCAGCAGATAAGATTTGGCAAAAAAGATCTTAGCAAACAAGCCATCTAACAGATTCACAACCAATCACTGGCCTATCTATTTAGAACAATTGATAGGCCAGTTCGCTTCCCTGACCACGCACTTTATCAATTTTGGACGCCAGTTCTGGCGAAACATGCAGAGCTTGAGCCGCTTTGCTATTGGCTAAATAGCGTTGCTTTTCATGTTCGTCAAACATCGCGTCCCAACTCTGATGAGCATCACGAGCTAAGTACATCAGACAAGCGAGTCGTTTGGATTCAACCGCTTTGGCAGGGTGATTAACATTGGCTATCGCATCCACCAGCTCATTAGGAAACTTCCAACTTTCTGCCAATACTGCGCCAAGCTGCTGAGCATCAACACCAAGCACTTCCCTCTGCACTAAAGCCGCATTTTCTCCATTTGCGACACGCTGACTAATCGCAACCGCTTTTTCCGGTTCTAATGTGTGAATCATTAACTCGCCGATGTTATGCAAAATACCCGTTGTGAACGCTTCATTAGGATCGAGTTTGATATCTTTTGCGATGGTACTGGCGATAGTGGCCACTTCAAACGTGCCAGCCCAGTAATCTTTGATATTGAGAGTTTCTATTTTTGGAAAGCTACAAGCCAAAATAGAGGATGAGATAAGATTGCGAATGGCTCCGATACCGATACGAACAATGGCATCATTAATATTGGAGGTACCTTTAACGCCTCCAAACTGAGCTGAGTTTGCCATCCTCAACACACGAGCCAGCAGCACCTGATCCATAGCCATTTTATGTGCAAGCTCACTAAAGTCGATTGAGTCACGGTTAACCATCTCGAGCAGTTCTTGCAAAACACTTTCGATACGAGGTAATTCATTTATACGAGATATCAGTGCTTCTTGGCTCATAGAGTTCACTCCTTCGCTACCCTTCACTTTTTATAGGATAAGTGTAGTACCTACGAGTGAACTCTATTCATATTTACTTCACGAAAATCACACCCACTGACCCGCCACAAAGCCCGAGCTCCAGCACCACTGGAAGTTATAGCCGCCGAGCCACCCTGTTACATCCATTACTTCGCCAATAAAGTACAAGCCTTTGATTTGCTTACACTCCATTGTTTTTGAAGAAAGATGATTGGTGTCCACGCCACCTAGAGTCACTTCTGCGGTTCGATAGCCTTCAGTTCCATTAGGCATTACCTGCCAGTTTTCCAAGGTATGGGTGATCTCACCAAGTTGCTTGGTGTTAAATTGTTTAAGCGGCTTATCTTGCAGTACTTTTCTATCGATGAGTACTTCAACTAAGCGCTTAGGTAACACCTTAGCCAGGGCATTCTTCAGTGTCTGATTTGGGTGCTTCTCAAGTGAGCGTTGTAGCAGTTCATCAATATCAGCTTCAGGCACTAGGTTAATCGTCACCTTTTCTCCTGCCTTCCAGAATGACGAGATCTGTAGTACCGAAGGACCTGACAATCCACGGTGAGTAAATAGCAGCGCTTCCTTGAACATTGTGCCATCTTGAGCAGTGATCTCAGCAGGAACAGCAATTCCAGATAACTCAGCAAATGCTTCTTTATCTTCTTTGTGCAGAGTAAACGGCACAAGACCTGCTGTGGTTGAGATGACCTCTAGACCAAACTGTTCCGCAATCTTGTATCCAAATGGTGTCGCGCCCAGCTTAGGCATAGAAAGTCCGCCCGTTGCAATAACTAACGATTGGCACTCAATCACATTGGTGTTGGCATGCAATACAAAACCATGCTCGGTTTTCTCAATTTGGTGAACATCTTGCTGATAACGTTGTGTAATCGATGGTAAATCGCATTCAGCAAGCAGCATTTTCACTATGTCTTTTGACGTGTAGTCACCAACGCAAAATAGCTGACCATGATCGCGCTCTTCAAACTCAATACCATGTTTGCTGACCATGGAAATAAAATCCCAATTGGTATATTGAGATAATGCCGATTTAACGAAGTGAGGGTTTTGGCACAGGTAGTTATTCGCTGACACATCGTAATTAGTAAAATTACATCGACCACCACCAGCAATAAGAATTTTACGACCTGGCTTTTTAGCATGATCGAGCACTAATGTCTTACGGCCACGTTTCCCAGCTTCCGCCGCACACATTAGCCCCGCAGCGCCAGCTCCGATGATGACAACGTCAAACTTTTCCGTCATGAATAGCTACTCATTTAAACCAATAAAAAAGGATGTGCGTTATGCACATCCTTAGCAATTTGAAAGGTTATTTTAGCGATATTTACTTTGAATGCCAATTCAACACTCAGAGAATCATCGCTGCGAGCAGGGTGACACCTAGTAGAGAGGTCGACAAGATGAACAGCTCTCGCACTCGATCACACTTACCTGTAAACACTTCATCATGATGGTGATGGTACTCTTTACTCTTGAGGTAGTGAAATAAACGAACTTGCTTAGTGACATTACCGTGGGTAGTAAAGAAGCCGTTGCCATCCACTTGCTGGTAAAGCAAAGGATGAGCCTCTCGCATAATGTAAATGAGTGAGCGCAGCGCGGTAAGATAGCGAACCATGTTCACCAGCGTCACCATCAATAATGCAAATAGAATTGTGTCTGCATTGATCATCTTTTCCTCCCTACATCTTCTAAAATGCCCAGAGAAAAAGACGACCTAAACTAGAGTGTCTTTCGCCGATTACTCAGCAGGGGCATCCATTATTGAAGATGAACCTTCTTTTGCCAAAGCCGCTAAATCTTTATCAATAAAGAACAGCGCTTTACCATCTTCACCAACAAGATCTAACTTATCTAAAATCCCTTTAAATAACTTCTCTTCCTCGTGCTGCTCAGCCACGTACCACTGCAAGAAGTTGAACGTTGAATAGTCTTGTGATGTAAACGCAAGATGAGCGAGCTTATTGATTTTTTCAGTAATCATTTGCTCATGCTCAAAAGTCTCGCGGAATACATCTCCTAGGCTATTGAACTCGTGCTTAGGTGCTTCAATAGCACCCAGAATCGGCATTGATCCTGTTTCACTTACGTAAGTGAAAAGACGTTGCATGTGCTCCATTTCTTCTACAGCGTGCTTACGTAAAAATTCAGCCGCACCTTCGAATCCTTTGTCTTCACACCAAGCACTCATTTGTAAGTATAGATTGGATGAGAAAAATTCGAGATTAATTTGCTCATTCAATTGATCAACCATTGCTTGAGAAAGCATGTACCACTCCTACTAAGTCTATGAAGTTAAATTGACTATATCATGTTCATCACCTTAACACTTTGCTTAGCAAATGTGGATCTGAGATCACTCCTACAAAATTTATCAATCTGAGGTGCTAATCTTTAATCAACACCCTTACAAGGAGATAGCACTATGAGTTATCAACATATTTTGGTCGCTATTGATCTCTCGGAAGATAGCAAGCTTTTGGTCGATAAAGCGGTATCTCTGGCCAAGCCTCTTGATGCTGTAGTTTCATTTATCCATATCGATGTGAACTACGCAGAGCTCTACACAGGCTTAATTGATATCAACCTAGCAGAGACTCAACATCAGGCAATCGAAGCGTCTCAAAAACAACTTCAAGAGCTGGCAGAACACGCCAATTACCCGATTAAGCATACCTTGGTCGGCAGTGGTGATTTGAGTAATGAGCTGTGCGATACAATCAATGAGTTTAATATTGACCTAGTGGTCTGTGGTCATCACCAAGACTTCTGGAGCAAACTGCTCTCTTCAACTCGTCAGCTAATCAACTGTTCTCCTGTTGATATGTTGGTAGTACCACTTAAAGACTGATTGATAGTAAATATTGGTATAAACTGCTCGATAATTTTTGATAATGAGTCTTAGTTATGGGGTATTTATCCGCGGTCACTTTATTGTGGGCTTTCTCTTTTAGCCTGATCGGCGTCTATCTTGCTGGTCAGGTTGATTCTTGGTTTTCTGTATTGATGCGAGTGGCACTGGCCAGTCTCGTCTTCTTGCCATTCTTACGATTTAGAGGTGTCGACAAAGGCCTAATCGTTCGTCTAATGGTCATCGGCGGCTTCCAGCTCGGCCTGATGTATTGCTTCTACTATCAATCTTTCTTGTTACTCTCTGTACCAGAAGTACTGCTGTTTACTGTCTTCACTCCTATTTACGTGACCATCATTTACGATCTCCTGAAGAGACGCTTCTCTCCATGGTATCTCGTGACTGCCGTTATCGCCGTTGCTGGAGCTGCTTTTATTAAATTTGCTGGCGTAAATGAGAATTTTGTTGTTGGTTTCTTGGTCGTGCAAGGGGCGAATATCTGTTTCGCCATTGGACAGGTTGGCTACAAGTACCTAATGGAAAAATATCAGGTAGAACTTCCTCAACACACCATCTTTGGTTACTTCTATCTAGGGGCATTATGCGTTGCAACTGTCGCTTTTGCTCTCATGGGTAATATCGAAAAAATGCCGACAACTAACACGCAGTGGGGAGTCTTGATTTACTTGGGTCTTATTGCTTCAGGTCTTGGCTATTTTGCTTGGAATAAAGGCGCAACCATGGTCAATGCTGGCGCTCTTGCGATCATGAATAATGCCCTCGTACCGGCAGGTCTTATCGTTAACATCGTTATTTGGAACAGAGATGTTGATGTCACTCAACTCAGTATTGGCGGTGCGATCATTTTGCTTTCATTGTGGGTCAATGAAACTTGGGTAAAGAGAAAAGTGCAGCAAAGTCATCAAGCGCTAGAGTGATCTCTTTATAATGCCTCGTACATAAAAAACGCTCTCCTTGTTGGAGAGCGTTTTTTATTGTTCATTTAGTGGATGTTAGAGCCACTTACGACATCCCGCATTTCCGAAATGGTTGCCGCTAAGGCCAACGTATTCGGCAATTTTGTCTCAAGCTTTTGCTGCTTTTTGAGCAGTTTTTGTTGCTTCTTGGCCAACTTAAGCAGCTTCTTTTGTTGCTTGTAGTATTTTTTGAGTGTTTTCTTCGCGCGTTTAATTACTCGCTTACTAGGTAAATCACCCAGTTTGGGCAACATAACTTCCGTTTGCTGATTGAGTATTGATGGTTGAGGTTGTGCTACCTTCTCTTTGACACGCTCAACAACCTTTCTAATCGCTTGAGCCTTGTCTGGTGAAGGGATAACTTTAGGTGTCTTCGGCAAAGCTTCGGCAAGTAAAGCACAGTTTTTTTGTTGCTCAATAGGCTGATTTTGACAAGATTTCGGAGGAATTGCCGCTGGTTTACAAAGCGAGGCTTTCGATGATGAAGATCGAGCACATGAACGGCAGACATACTTGGTATCGCTTACCAAGCGGTGAATTTCACCTAAGCTATCAGCGATTTGTTTACGGTTCATCTTACAAAGACGTTTAGTCACGCCACCACCCTAACTAATAATACGAATAATTCTTAGTAAGATATAACCATTTAATCAATAATAAGCAAGCGCAAACATCGCAGAATTAAAACAGCGTTCGCTAAGTCATTGATGCATTGACATAAACATCAAATCGGTTCTTTTTCGTTTCAATCGCCATCGCTGGTTTCTTATCATTCAGCCAGTTTGCGTAGTCCGGTCTTTTCACTACAACCCTTTTAGCTGCAAGGGCTAAGGCAGGTTCTAATAAACCATCAGCGTCGAGGTCTGCCCCAACTAGAGACTGAAAAACTCGCATCTCTTTTTTTACCAGTGCACTCTTTTTTTTGTTTTCTGGGTGAGGATACATGGGATCCAAATACACCACGTCAGGTTGAACAAAGTTAGGATCAGCCGCCAATTGTTCAAGAGCATCATGGCTCGAAGCATGAAGTAATGACATACGTTCACTAACCCAATCGCCGATTTCCGAGTCTTGCTTAGCTCGCTCAAGGCCATCATCTAGGAGCGCTGCGACAACCGGATGACGCTCAACCATTTGAACCTTACAGCCTAATGACGCCAATACAAACGCATCGCGTCCAAGGCCAGCGGTACCATCAAGTACGGTTGGCGTGCTGCCTTTGTTTAACCCTGCAGCTTTAGCAATAGCTTGCCCCTTACCACCACCAAACTTACGTCGGTGTGCCACTGCACCACCCGCTAAATCCACATATATCGCACCAAGTTTGGGCTCATCGAGTTTACGCAACTCAAGCCGATGCTCAGTCAGAACTAAAGCAAACTGACTGTCATCACTGTGAGTCAATCCCCAGCGTTGAGTAAGCTCTACAAACCGCTCAGTTTGAGTCTGGTCTTCGCATTGAAGTTGTAGTTGCACGAAGTGCTCCAAAATGTTGTTACGATAAGAGTGCGCAGTGTACTGGATTTTCAATAAGGGTACTAAGTTTTCTCTATCGCCATTAGCTCTTCCACTAACTCCCGCAGTGGCTTAGGTTTGCCAATGATGTATCCCTGAGCATAATCTACGCCCAACTCCATAAGTTGTTCAATGATGTGGGTATTCTCGACAAATTCAGCAACCGTTTTTTTGCCCATCTGACGCGCCAAATCATTGATCGAACGCACCATTAGGTGGTCCATTTCATTCACATCGATATCTCGAACAAATATTCCGTCAATCTTGACGATATCGACGGGTAGCTTCTTCAGATATCCGAATGACGATAGACCTGAGCCAAAGTCATCGAGAGCGATTTGGCAACCCAAAGCTTTTAACTGCGTAAAAAACTCTATCGCTTGATTCATATTACTCATGGCGGCGGTTTCGGTGATCTCTAAGCAGATTTTGTCGCAAGGCACATCTGATTGCGTCAGTTTATCCAGCAAGAAAGCGATAAACTCTTTGTTGCCCATTGAGTGACCAGAAAGATTGATCGCACAGGTACTGAGTTCCTTGAGTGCTTCAGGGTGCGCTGACAGCCAATCTAGTGCTTGTGTCACAACCTGTTTATCAAGAAGGTGAGCAATATTGTATCGCTCTGATGCCGGCATGAAGATGCCTGGAGAGATATACTCCCCATCGGCGTTTTTAATTCGAATTAGAATTTCGAAATGCATGCCCTGCTCTTCACCTGTTAAATCAAGTATTCGCTGGGCAAACAGTTCGATGCGCTGGTTCGCCAACGCTTCATGAACCAGATTGACGCTCTCCATTTCCTGCTCCCGACGACGCAATTCCTTATCGTCGAGACAGTACATGCTGTAGCGATTCCTGCCCTCTTCTTTGGCAACGTGACAGGCTGTATCCGCTTGAGCATGGACCATTTGCGGAGAAGACGCTGTATGGTCAATTAAGCGAATACCAATAGAACAGTTGAGATTAAGACGGATATCTTCCCAAACAAAGGCATGCTCACTGAGAGTGGTAATAATAGTGTCGGCTACTTTCTTAACATCTAGTTCTGTGCAATCCCTTAGCAAGATAGCAAACTCATCTCCTCCCATACGAGCCAAGATGCTGTTGTATGGTAATACCTCTTCCAACATGCTGGCACAAAACTGAATTGCAGCGTCACCAGCCTCATGTCCAGCAGTGTCATTGAGAACTTTGAGCTGATCGAGATCGATGTACAGCATGGCATGAGTGCGGGTATAACTTGCTACTTCACTCAGAGCCTTCTCTAGTTCTCTCTCAAAATAGTTACGGCTGTAGGTTCCAGTAAGCAAATCATGCTGCGCTTGATACTGAAGCTGTTCTGACAATGTGCGCGTTTCAGTTACATCTTCCCCGACAATCAGAATGTGTCCAGATTCAACCAAGGGTCTAATATTTTCCCTAACCCAGACGGTATGACCGTCGGCATGTCGATATTCGATATCACGTCGCCACACGCCCTTTATCGCCTGCTTAGGTTGCAATAATACTTGTCTAGGAATGAGTTCATCCTGATTAAAATAGAATTCTCTTAGACGATGACCCAAAATCTGATCCGACTTATAACCAAGCAGTTGTTCGGCAAATTGGTTAACTTGTTGAACACGATTCTGCTCATCCAACGTCAACATCATTACTGGTTGCTGATCATAGTAGTGACTTAGATTCGCTTCTCGTTGATAAAGACGTTCTTCGGTGATTTTCCTTGTCGTTATATCACGAGCTTCAAGTAAAAATTGTTTGCCTCCTTGGGGAGAAGGAATAGGTTTAAGCGCGACTTCCAAAACCATAGAACCATGTTCAGCATGCCAAATCTCAGCTTCAAACTGCGCAACAGAGTCATTGGATGTTTGCCTGAAAAACTGCTGTAACTGCTTTGCTGCCTCAACTTCCCAATGTCGGTGCTGCCAAATAGGTCTATCGACACTAAAGTCCTGATGGTATAGAAGCTCCTGAAGCTTACTATTGCTCGATGTAATGCAACCGTCAGCGTCTAAAACACCGATAAAATGATAACTTTGGTCAAACACCATTTCGATCAATGTCTGACTCTCTTTTGCCATCTGTTCACTGCGTTTTATGCGACTCAAATAGTAAATCAGCACCATGATGACGATGGATAGGAAGGCAGTCAGACTGCCGACCACTTTAAGTTCTTTGGCATACCTATCGGTAAAGTTCTGCGGTTTATTGAACAGTGAAGAGTCCGATTCACCTTCGGCTCCCAAACCCCATTTCATCATCGCTTGGTAGTCAAGCTTGATGTCAGGAGTACCCAATTTGACGCTTGGCAAAGGCTCAGCAGGGTTATTTAAGGCGCCAACTAAAAGGTTGGCCGCTTGTTGTCCATGCAGAAAGCCACTTTGAACCACGCCCCCAACGGCACCATAGCCCAGTGCAAGATCGTGCACCATATAAATTGGCGCTTTTGATACCTCATTAAGTCGTTTCCATTTGTCGTGCTCTGCGACAAGTCGGCCGTCAATCTCACGATCATATATCGAGAAGAGAATGCTATCTCGGCGATTTAACTTAGACACATGTTCAAGAAGCTGCTCATAAGTGTCTGGAATGTAGGAAACAATTCGATCTCGATAATGGGGGTAATTAGCAAGAAACATCCCAACCTGTTTTCGAATCCCAGCGCCGCTGACCGAGTGATCACTAACGATATGAATAAGCTTTACTTGTGGTTGAATTCGCTCGATGAGAGAGATGTTGCTATAGATGTCGATATCTTCAGCAATCCCTGTCGCATTTAGGTTCTCATGGAGATTCGGGGTGTAGTTGTTGATACCACCAAAAATAACCGGTATATCGCCTAATTCGCTGGCTAGTCGATTCATTAATGCTAATGCGTTGTTATCACTAACAATGATCGCTCTAAATGTCTCTTGTTCGAATTTGGTTTTGTACAGTTGGTACAAACGTTCAAAGTAAGTATCACTTTGTATACGCTTGATATCGAGGTAGAGAACCCGTATTGGGATGCTAGAGTCCTTCAATTGGCTGTCTAAACCACTTTGAAAAGCGTCAGTCCAAAAAAAGCCCTGGTGGTATGAATGCACAACCAGCACGTCTTGATCATGCGCTTGGGAAAACGAACTCAAAATTATCGCTAGAAGGAATAGACAAAAACGCACTAAAATGTGTCTCAGAACCAAAAAATTATATCTACTATTGTATCACCACTGGTGATGGTTTGTACTAAGGTCGTAACATTTACGTGAATTACAAGGGGTTACATGCAGGCTAACAACATCAAACTGGATGATCTAGATAAGGCAATCCTAAAAACCCTTATGGAAGATGCACGTACTCCTTATGCGGAAATGGCCAAGCAGTTTGAAGTAAGCCCTGCAACCATTCACGTGCGTATCGAGAAGATGAAATCGGCTGATATCATACAAGGAACCGAAGTAATCGTTGATACCAAAAAGTTGGGGTATGACGTGTGTTGTTTTATCGGTATCAATCTTAATGCAGCTCGAGATTATCACTCCGCACTTGAAAAACTGAATGCGTTAGAAGAAGTGGTTGAAGCGTACTACACCACAGGTGCCTACAACATTTTCGTAAAATTAATGTGCCGCTCTATTGAAGAGTTGCAGTATGTTCTGATTGATAAGCTACAAGCCATTGATGAAGTTCAATCTACCGAGACTTTGATCTCGCTACAAAACCCAATCAATCGAAACGTTAACCCATAAAAAAACTCGCCGAAGCGAGTTTTATCAATTTTTGATCTTATTACTTTGAGGCAAGGTAACTTTTAAGGTCTTCAACAGAAATACCTTGATCTGCAATCTGTTTAGCCAGTGATTCGACCTGCTCACCTTTGCGTGATTCAATCACCTGTTGAAACTGGTACACCATATCTCGAAGAATAGGAAGCGGAACCTGTTTCGCCGCACTACGGATGCGCTCGCCACTTTGGTTGCCCAATTCACTCAACAATTTACCAAACATTATTTTTTCTGGAGAATCTTCCAATTGTTCCAGAACTCGAGCCATCTCATAGGTTGTCATTGACATCGTAGCGATTTATCCACACATACCGATATAAAGAAGCACAAATATACAACGTTTCATTTAATTATCAAAGCGCATCTCGTAAGATTACGCCACCGCATGGTGCCAGTAACGGCCTGTTCTAGACCATAGAACAGCAAGTGCAGGTGTGACAATAAGCATTAAGGTTGCGATCATAATTTGTGGTTCCATACCTAGGCGCTGTACGGTACCGACGACTAAACCCGAACCACTCATTTGAAAAAGCCCCAGCAGTGCTGCTGCTGTACCCGCTTTATCGCCAAATGGGGCAAGCGCTTTACCAGCGGCCGCGCCAAGAATCCATGCAAAACCAATCGAAGACATAAAGATTGGTAGCATAAACGCCATCGCTGTCGTTTGACCTTGCAGAAGCATCATCACCACACCAGCAATTGCCAAAGTTACAATGCCGACAGTCAGTGCCATATGCGTTCCAAATCTATCCATAAATTTTGGTGCACTCATACACGCCACAATATTGATTGCCGCATTAATACCAAACCACATGGTGAACTCATTCATACTAAGGCCAAGATTCTCCATCAGTACTACGGGTGCCGATGTTACATAGCCGAGAATGACCGCCATCGCTAACATACACAGAGTTGCGTGAAACAAGAATGACGGTGTACGCACAACATCAAGATAGCGATTGAGTTTGAATACCGGCTCTTTATTCATTTGAGGGTTCGTCTCTTTTAACCCAATCCATAGCATCACCAATACGACTGCCGCAAAGCCGGCCATAAAGCTAAAATTCGATCGCCAACCAAACTGCTGTGTTAACCAACTACCGAGTATTGGGGCAAGCGCAGGGATAAAGCAGATTGCACCATTTAAGTAACTAATCATTTTGCCACTTTTTTGTGGACCAAAGATGTCGCGAACTGTTGCAAAGGCTGCTACCGATGTCGCACACGCGCCTAAGCCTTGTAGCAAACGAGAGACCAGCATCCACTCGATATTTTGAGCGCTCCACGCCAATAAAGCACTGACCGCATAGATGCTTACTCCTCCCAATGCAACAGTTCGACGTCCTAGTTTGTCCGCTAAAGGACCTGCAAATAGCTGACCGACGCCCATAGCAAACAAGAACCAAGTAATCGTATCTTGCGCTAACGCATGTTCCACGTGGAACGTTGACGAAATTAATGGCAGTGCAGGCAGATAAATATCAATAGCCAAGGGGCTAAACAGAACAAGCAATGTAAGAAGCATTAGCTGTTGCTTGGTTGGGTTGGTTGAAGTTGCCGTCTGCACTTGTATCTCCGCTGCGCATGATGAAATTGCCTTTATAGTAGGCTAAACTAGATATGCCTGCTAATGACGTATTGTCATCAAAGTTATTCCTCCTGAGAATTTCTAATGAATATAGAGAAACTTGCTCGTCTTGATCTGAATTTACTGGTCTGTTTACGTGTTTTAATTGAAGAACTTAACGTTACTCGCGCAGCACACCGATTGTGTCTTAGCCAATCTGCTGTCAGTAAGAATCTTGCCAAGCTTAGGGCACAGTTTGATGACCCTCTGTTCGTGCGTCACGCCCATGGCCTAAAACCAACACCTAAAGCGCTGTTTCTTAAACCCAAACTTGAGATACTAATAAATCAATTAGAACAGCTAACACAACCTGAAGAGTTTTCGCCTAGCTCGAGTGATTATCGCTACCAGATTGCCGCTGTCGAAAGTGTTTACCCACTGATCTTACCCCACTTCCTTCCCCAGATATTTAACCGTGCACCGGGCGTCACTATCAGTACTCATGCTTGGTCTGACGATACATTTCGCCAAATACAGCGGGGAGAAATTGACTTAGGCATTACAGGGAAAGATATCGACATCAATGATGCAAAACTCACTATGCTGCCACCTAGCGATATTTGCGAGCAGGAAATATACCGTGATAACCAAATGTGTTTAGTCCGAAAAGAACATCCTGCTCTGGGGCAAGTTTGGAATCTCGATAACTTTTTGGCTCAGCGCCACGTTCAAGTTCGCTGTGATGGCAACGAAAGATGGTTACTCGACTATCGATTAGCCGACATCGGCAAAGAGCGCGATATCGCGATTACCGTACCTGACTTTAACAGTGCGGCAAGCTTATGTTCTTACACAGACTTCGTATTTACCGCACCGAGTCATTTTGTAAAACTAGCCTCAAAGCAGCTCGACTTGACTGTCCTACCTTTACCGATGGAGTTTCCTCCAATGGCATATACGCTGTTCTGGCACCGTGATAGAGAAAATGACCCTGCATTATCTTGGCTACGACAAATCATTCGGGATAAAACCACTGCTCTTAGATAATTTGCAGGCTGACGGTAAAAAGAGTAGCTTATTCTCATCGTCCAACTGCACGCTTAAACGTTGACACGGACAACTAGACAATAATGAAGGATTACCACAGATGCTTATGACTACAGAACAGCGTTTGGCTGCTATTCGCGATTGGCTCGCACAGAATAATTTAGACGCCCTGCTTGTCCCACATGAAGACGAATACCTTGGCGAATACGTCCCCGTTCACAATGAGCGTCTCCACTGGCTGACTGGATTTACAGGTTCTGCCGGTGTTGCTGTCATTACTCAACACAATGCCGCTATTTTTGTTGATGGTCGCTACACGGTTCAAGTAACTAAACAGGTCCCATCAACGTTGTTCGAATATCGCCATTTAATTGAAGAGCCTGCTCTTGATTGGATCCTCGAACATCTTGAAACAGGATGTTCAGTCGCGATCGACCCACGTATGCATAACTCAGCTTGGTTAGATTCAGCTCAAGCAAAACTTGCAGGAAAGCTGGAGCTTAATATTTTGCAAAGCAACCCGATTGACCAGTTGTGGCATGATCGTCCTGCCCCCGTCATTTCGGATGTAAGACTGATGGCGACAGAAGCTGTTGGTCAATCTAGTGAGAGTAAGCGTCAAGAGATCGCACATTTGGTTGCAAAGGCAGGAGGTCACTCCGCTGTGATAACCGCATTGGACTCAATTTGCTGGTTATTGAACTTACGTGGTCTTGATGTCTCACGCTTGCCTGTTTTGCTATCTCACGCGATTCTCCATGACGATGCGAGTGTCGAATTCTTCCTTGACCCAGCACGTCTGCCTAGCAACTTCTCTGAACACGTTGGTAATGGTGTAACCGTCCATCACCCAGATTCACTCAAGGCACAGATCGAAGCGCTTGCGGGTAAAAAAGTGCTACTCGATCCAGCGACCAGCAATGCTTGGTTCAAACTGGTTCTGCAAAATAGCGGTGCGTCAGTCATCAATGCTGCCGATCCTTGTCTAATGCCTAAAGCATCGAAGAACGACGTCGAAATTTCAGGCATGAAAGCTTGCCACGTTAGAGATGGCGTTGCGATGTGTAAGTTCTTGAGTTGGCTAGATTCAGAAGTAGCGACGGGAAATCTTCACAATGAGGCGGTACTGTCTGACAAACTTGAGCAATTTAGAAAACAAGACCCGACACTGATGGATCTTAGCTTTGACACTATTTCCGCAGCCGGCAGCAATGCCGCAATGTGTCACTACAACCATGAGAATCAACCCGAGCCTGGAGTACTTCAACTAGACAGTCTTTACTTGGTTGATTCTGGCGGTCAATATCTAGATGGCACCACAGACATCACGCGTACCATTGCTATCGGAAAACCTAGCGACGAAATGATTAAGCAGTTCACGCTTGCATTAAAAGGTCACATTGGTGTCGCTCGCGCTCGTTTCCCTAAAGGTACTCGAGGATACCAGATTGATACTCTAGCTCGTCAGCACTTATGGGCCGAAGGCTACGACTATGACCATGGTACCGGACACGGCGTGGGGCATTTCCTCAGTGTTCATGAAGGACCCGCTAGCATATCTAAAAAGCAAATTGATGTGCCTCTAACTCAAGGTATGGTTTTGTCTAATGAGCCAGGTTACTACCGCGCTGATGCATTCGGTATCCGAATTGAGAACCTAGAGCTTGTTGTCGAAACACCGACTAAAGGCGACTTCCCTGTACTCAGCTTTGAGTCGCTAACACGTTGCCCAATTGATATCAGAAACATCAATATTGATATGCTGACACGTCCAGAACTCGCGTGGCTAAACGACTACCACCAAAAAGTGTGGGATGATATCAGCCCACTGGTCGAAGGTGATGTCAAAGAGTGGCTAAAGAACGCGACTCAGCCTCTTACCCATTCATAGAGTAAGTTCTTATACTTATAAAAAAGGCTCTCCGACCAGAGAGCCTATTATTATTCATCAATTCTATGTCGATGTTTCACGTGAAACACTCTAACCAGAATATGCACAATGCCAATCTCGCCACACCGGATCTAAACCTTTCGACCTAATCATTGCTTCAATTAAATCCGCGCCTCTCTCATCACTGATCTCAAACTGTTCAAGCTCCGCGTCATTTGAAGCGTATCCCCCAGGCTGAGTTTTTGACGCCGCTGACATACTCGTAATACCTAGTGATAAAACATTGTCTCTAAACTGAGGTGACTCTCTGGTAGAAAGTGACAACTCAACTTCTGGATTGAGCAATCGATATGCGCAAATAAGCTGGACTAACTGTTTATCGCTCATAACAGATTTCGGTACAACGGAGCTTTCTCCCCCCTCACATGGTCGCAGCCGAGGAAAAGAAATTGAGTAACGTGATTGCCAATACGTCCGTTCGAGATAGTCGAGATGTGCTGCAACGTAAAAACAATCAGTGCGCCACTCATCCAAACCAATTAGAGCTCCGATACCAATTTTGTCGATACCAGCCTTAGCTAATCTATCTGGCGTATCCAACCTAAAGTCAAAATCCATTTTATTGCCACGCAAATGATGTTTGGCATAAGTGGAAGCGTTATAAGTTTCCTGATAGACCATGACCGCATCCAAACCGAGCGTTTTAAGCTCTGCGTATTGATGCTCCTGTAATGGCTGAACCTCCATAGCTAAGTAGTTAAAGCGCTGCTTTATTAGTGGAACCATCTCCCTAAAGTAGTTCATGCCTACCTTAGTCTCATGCTCACCAGTTACCAGCAGCACATTGTCAAACTTCATACGCTTAATCGCCTCGACTTCTGCCTCGATTTCTGGCTTATTCAATGTGCGACGTTTAATGCGATTCTCCATAGAAAATCCACAATAGGTACAAGCGTTGGCACATAAGTTTGAAAGATAGAGCGGTATATAGAGCGACATCGTGTTACCAAAGCGTGTACGTGTCGCTGAATATGACAGTTGGGCCATTTGCTCAAGATAGGGCTCTGCTGCTGGAGAGATTAGCGCTTTAAAATCTTCCAAGTCTCGCCGGCTCTTAGCCAAAGCATTCTCAACGTCTTTGGCGGTTTTGGCATAGATCGACATCGAAATATCATGCCAATTGTATTTTTTGTACTGTTCAACAAAACTCATTCGCTCTCCTCACTGCTGTTTACGACAGTTGATCGAGAAATGATGTGAGAGGACTAGATGCAATCGCATGGTTTGCTTTTCCTGCGAGTCCTGCTTCAAATGCCATGCGACCAGATTCGACGGCTAATTTGAATGCTATCGCCATCTCTACAGGATGAGTAGATGCCGCCATCGCTGTGTTGACAAGCACGGCATCTGCACCCATTTCCATCGCGAGTGCAGCATGAGATGGCGCACCAATACCAGCATCGACAACAACCGGGACATTCGCTTGGTCAATAATGATCTCGAGAAAGTCGCGCGACACAACACCTTTGTTGCTGCCGATTGGCGCTCCAAGAGGCATAACAGCAGCGCACCCTACTTCCTCTAAGCGCTTACATAACACCGGATCAGCATGGCAATAAGGTAGAACGATAAAACCATCTTTAACCAGTTGTTCTGCTGCAAGCAGCGTCTCTATTGGGTCTGGCATTAGGTACTTAGGATCAGGATGGATTTCCAACTTAAGCCAGTTGGTTGCTAACGCTTCCCTCGCTAAATGAGCTGCGAAGATTGCGTCCTTTGCGGTTTTTGCACCAGAGGTGTTCGGAAGTAAGTTAACACCTGCATTGATAAGTGGCTGCAAGATATTATCTTGCTTATCGTTAACATCAACACGCTTAAGAGCCATAGTGGCTAACTCAGAGCCAGATGCCTCAATGGCTTTTACCATCAACTCACTATTGGCGAACTTCCCTGTTCCGGTAAACAGACGAGAGTTAAATTGTTTGTCGGCAATTTTAAGCATTGATTCAGCCCCCTGCTATAGCTTGAAATAGAGAGATGCTGTCTCCCTCAATGAGAATGGTATTGCTCCAGTCACTGCGTGGCACAACCTGATTATTGATCGCAAATACGTACCCAGAATCCGTAATGGCAAACTGGGTCACTATGTTTTCTAGGTTACAGCCAAAAGGTACAAGCTGTGGAATTGAATTGATCTCAATGGTTATCGTCGAACTACTGGTACTATCTAGCGAATCAGACGACACCGAAACTTTATTTGATGTACTCATATTTGCACCTCTGGAAATTTAGTCTGACTTAACGACCCACAAGCAGAACATTGACTATCTCTGTTTATCGATAAGGTTTGCCAAGCAAGCTTTAACCCATCAAATAGATGTAAGGTAGCGGGCTGAAAGTGAAACTTGCCGGTAACTAAAAGCTGAATTGCCGCGATGGCTTGATAGTTACCCATTGTGCCAACTACAGGACCCAGCACTCCGCTATCGCTGCATCTAACCGGATGTGTTAGCTCATCGAACGGGAACAAACAGCGATAACAGCCATTTTCGGAGTCGGAATTACGATAATCGAATACGGAAAACTGACCTTTCCATCCTATTGCCGCGGCCGTGATCAGAGGTTTGCGCTGTTCAATACAAGCTTGATTGGTCATCTGTCGAGTCGTCATGTTGTCGCTACAATCCAAAACGACATCAGCAAGCATGACCTCGAGACTCAATTGCCGACTATCTAGTCGTCTATTGATCGCCCTAATAGCAACGTTAGAATTCAACGCTCTAATTTGCGTTTGAGTCGCAATGACCTTTGGTCTATTGACGTCCTGCTCCCGATATATGACTTGACGATGCAAGTTACTCGGATCAACCACATCATCATCAACAATTACTATCTTTCCTACCCCTGCGCCGGATAGGTATAGACTCGCAGCACTACCTAATCCACCACAACCGATGATTAATACGTGTGCTTCTGATAACGCCAGCTGCCCTAGTTCAGCAAACTCAGGTAAGGCGATTTGGCGCTGATATCTAACAAATTCTTCATCACTTAGCATGTGTAAGTTCCTCTGAATTGTTTTTGTCTCGAACGCAGTGCTTACTCATTACTTGTTGAAAAAACTCTATAGCCTGCTCTATTGAGTCAGCTTCAGTGATTGCTCTGACTACCGCGAGACTGGAAACCCCACACTGCCAAACTTGATGCGCATTTGTTTGATCAATACCACCAATCGCTACGGTAGGAAGTCCTTGGTTCCCACGATAAGGAATTGTATCGATCAATTGCTGGTATAGAGCCAATCGAACCAATCCTTGTGGTAATGAAGGCATTTGCTTTGTGGTTGTTGGGAATATATGCCCTAAGGCGATGTAACTCGGATAAATCTGCGCTATACGTAGCAACTCATAATATCCATGTGTCGACAGCCCAAGACATACTCCGGCTTCTCTCAGTAGATCGAGGTTGGACTGCTCTATATCTTCTTGTCCAAGATGAACACCAAAGGCACCGTGCTTTATCGCCAGCTGCCAATAGTCATTGATAAACACCTGAGCGTGGTACTGGCGACCAAGCGCTACAGCTCTTTCTATTTGCTGCTCTAAATCATGCCGATGTGGATCTTTAATTCGCAGCTGAATCGTCTTCACGCCTAACTCAAGTAAACGCTCAATCCATTCAACACTGTTAACAACTGGATATAGCCCCAACGCTAACTTCGATAACGATAGAAAAGATAAGGCTTGATTTGCAGTCGACCAATCCACATCAATACCAAGTCGTGATTCATTTAAAACAGGTACAGGAAAATGAGCATAGGAACTTGGCCATGTTTTGTTGAACCCCAATCTTGGATTGGAAAGTGTTTCACGTGAAACATCATCACAGGAAGCCAACATTGCTCGGGCTAATGTCAGTGCATCTTCAATAGGAAAGTCCAGAGCAAGTAGTGTCACCACCCACACAAAATGCGCTTTGGGACGAAACAAGAGCGAAGGCGTAGCGGAAAGTGCTCGCACCTCCCCTGTGTCTGGATGTCTCCAGATATCGAACTGCGACAGAATGCAACTTACATCGCCTTGCTCAGCATCTTCTACATCGATAAAAATAGAATTCTTGGGTTGCTCTAGGTATCTCTCAATATCAATCGAACCATGATAGTAAAGCACGTAATCTAGAAGCACTTGACCATCATGCTTAGATATTAAGTCTGTACTGATGCGAGTGATATGTTGGTCGCGAACAAGTTGGAAATGTAGAGTTGAGCTAACGCCCAACTCAATACACTCGATATCAAATCCTTGTTCTCTAGCCAACAACAGACATTGCTGAACATTCCCCGTCATTGCAATACATGACGCAGGTATAAGGATTCTCATCACTACTCGGCTACCTCGGGCTGAACAGCAGGATGGTACAACTCTGAACCTGTAGAACGAAATTCTGCCGATTTTTGACGCATTCCTTCCAGCGGGTCATCGAGCATTTTTATCGATATAGCTTGATCTGCTGCCACCTGTTCGGTGTCTTTAGCATACTCACGAACTTCCTGTGAGATCTTCATGGAACAGAACTTTGGACCACACATTGAACAGAAATGGGCAACTTTGCCCGACTCTTGTGGCAGAGTCTCATCGTGGAAAGCACGCGCCGTATCTGGGTCTAGCGCTAGGTTAAATTGATCCTCCCAACGAAACTCAAAGCGAGCTTTTGACAAAGCATTATCACGAACTTGGGCACCAGGATGCCCTTTCGCTAAATCTGCCGCATGTGCAGCAAGCTTGTAGGTAATCATCCCCGTTTTAACGTCTTCTTTGTTAGGCAAACCAAGATGCTCTTTTGGCGTCACATAACAAAGCATTGCGCAGCCATACCAACCTATCATCGCAGATCCAATACCAGAGGTAATATGGTCGTAGCCTGGAGCAATATCAGTTGTGAGCGGACCAAGTGTATAAAAAGGGGCTTCATGACAGTGTTCTAGCTGCTGATCCATATTCTCTTTGATCATATGCATTGGGACATGGCCTGGCCCCTCAATAATGACCTGAACATCGTATTCCCAAGCTATCTTGGTGAGTTCACCAATCGTGCGTAGCTCAGCAAACTGAGCTTCATCATTAGCATCAGCAACTGAGCCTGGGCGAAGACCATCACCTAACGATAGTGCGACATCATACTTCGCGCAGATCTCGCATATCTCTCTAAAGTTCGTGTAGAGGAAGCTTTCTTGATGATGAGCTAGACACCATTTGGCAATAATGGAACCGCCCCGCGAAACGATACCTGTTACTCGTTTGGCCGTCATTGGCACATATCGAAGAAGAAGTCCGGCATGAATAGTAAAGTAATCAACACCTTGCTCCGCTTGTTCGATTAGCGTATCACGCATCACCTCCCAGTTAAGGTTTTCGGCAATACCGTTCACTTTTTCAAGAGCCTGATACATAGGAACCGTACCAATTGGCACTGGACTGTTACGCAATATCCACTCTCGTGTTTCGTGTATATTGCGCCCTGTTGAGAGATCCATAACCGTATCGCCCCCCCAACGAGTGGCCCACACCAACTTCTCAACCTCCTCCTCGATAGACGATGTAACCGATGAATTGCCGATATTAGCGTTGACCTTAACTAGAAAGTTTCGGCCAATAATCATAGGTTCAGACTCTGGATGGTTGATGTTAGATGGGATTATTGCGCGTCCATGAGCAACTTCATTACGAACAAACTCAGCGGTAATGTCTTTGGGCAAGTTGGCACCGAAACTTTGACCAGGATGTTGTTGATTAAGCACTTCATCACGATACTTGGCGCGTCCCATATTCTCGCGCAAAGCGATGTACTCCATCTCAGGAGTAATTAATCCTTTACGGGCGTAGTGCAGTTGAGTCACACGGTGACCGGCTTTAGCGCGTCGAATTCTTGGTAGATTCCCGTAACGAAGGTCATCTAACGTTTCGTCTGCCAATCGCTGCTTAGTGTAAATCGAACTGACATCATCAAGAATTTCAGTATCGCTACGCTCTTCAATCCAAGTTTCTCTCAGCTTAGGTAGTCCGTTATACAGATCTATTTTGTGGTTTGGATCGGTATAGACACCGGAAGTGTCATAGACGCGTACAGATTCATTAGGCTCAAAGATAGGGGATTCTTTAGTGCCACCGATTAGACTATCAGACAGCGTGATTTCTCGCATAGGGACCTGAATGTCAGGACGAGTGCCCTCTACGTACACTTTTTGTGAATTAGGATACGGTTGAACAGACAACGTATCGATGAATTGTTTAGCTTCCAGTCTCGCTTGTTTGCGACTCGACATAGCATTTTTCCTTGCTTGTTATTCTAGATAAAAAGATTTTGGATAAAAATGCTTGGCGGAAAGATGCGACAAGAGGTATCGAAAACAGTGCTAAAAGTATGACTGTTTACAGAATCGATATTTGATATTAACCAGTTTGATACTGGTTAAGGTATCTTCTCTTGTTCCCTTCGCAGATACTAATCTGATCAGGTTCAACGGATCCCGAATTAACGGTCTCAGCCTTATGGCACTCCGACAAGTAAAGCGAGTATATAAAATCGGCTTGGTTAAACCAAGCCGACCTGTACAAAAATTGTTAAAAAAGTGGACAAAAAAAACTACGAACTTTTGACCAGTAGATGAAATCCTACCCAAGCAGCAGAGATACTCAACGCGACATTGAGCAATACGTTCAGTCCCATCTTGAAAAATGCGCCTTGCTGCATGAGTAAAACGTTATCCATCGAAAAGGTAGAAAACGTAGTCAAGGCACCTAGGAAGCCAAGACCGATAATCTGTCTCCATGGCTCTGGTGCAAGAAGCTCATTCTCAAACGCTGCAATCAGCAAGCCCATTATAAAAGAACCCACCACATTAACAGCTAGCGTACCGTATGGAAAGCCTCGACCAAACAGCATGATACATAACTCAGATATCAAATAACGCGAACAAGCACCAAAGGCACCACCCACTGCGATAAAACCAAGAATAGAAAGCTGACCCATAACTCCCCCAAAAACTATTTTCTGGTTGATATTGTATCGATCATCGATAAATAATCGACCAAAATTCATAGCATCTTACATCAAACAAAGTTTGAAATTTAAAAGGTTACAGGTGTCACTTAACTTCAATATGTCCCATCAAACCCGTTTTCATATGCTCGATAACGTGGCAGAGGTACATCCAGCGTCCAGGATTATCCGCAACGAAAGCCGCCTTCGCACTTACATTTTTACCAAGCAACACGGTGTCAGTATGGAAAGGGATATCAACTCTCTTTCCGTCTAACTCTAGAACTGTAAATGTATAACCGTGTATATGGATGGGATGATGGTACTGGGTGACATTCTTGAGATTAAAGATATAAGTTTTACCCAGCTCAAGCTTCACTAATACCAATCTAAGTAAAAATATGGTCTAATTGAGGCTGTCATTTCTACACGAGAATGCCATGGATAGCTTCGACAACATCGACTTTAAAAAACTCGCTAGTCAGCAGAAGTCTATACAAATGAAGATGCGTTTACTTGCTCTAGCACACTTTAAAGAAGGGCGGTCTCGAACACAGATTGCCAAATACCTGAAGGTAAGCCGCACTAGCGTGAACAAG
>NZ_JATABH010000031.1:0-40964 GCF_036533775.1 Vibrio sp. M260112
CTGAGGCCACGGGCGGCGAAGATGAGAATTTAGATTTTTTCTTTTTCATGCATTAAGCATGACGGCTAGAAATGATCACTCAATTAGGAATGTTGGATCAATTGCGTTAACTCACACTTTTTGTCAATGGACTGCTGGTGAACGCTTACTGTTTTTTTATGTCTATCCGTAACTTAAAAGATGGTTCAACCAAGCCTTGGATTTGTGACTGCTACCCTAATGGACGCAATGGGAAACGCGTTCGCAGACGCTTTGCCACCAAAGGTGAGGCTGTCGGGTTTGAAAAGTTCACAATGAAAGAGGTGGACCAAAAGCCCTGGCTTGGCATGAGTAGTGATCACAGGCGGCTGTCTGATGTTGTGGATACCTGGTTCAGCCACTACGGCCGAACGCTCACCAACGGAGAAGTCATCTACCAAAAGTTTAACCATATGGTTAAAGCCATGGGTAACCCGCCCGCTTCCTTATTTAACACCAAGCAATACGCTGAGTTTCGTAGCTTGAGGATGGCTGGTCAAATCAACTTTGTTGATGACCGCTGGCAAAAAGGCGCTCCAAGTGTTTCTACCCTCAATTCGGAGTTAGCGCGCTTTAAGGCGGTTTTCAGTAAGCTAAAAGAACTCGGTGAATGGAACCTCCCCCACCCTCTAGAAGAGCTCAAGCCATTCAAAGTAGCAGAACGAGAGATGGCTTTTATTCCTAAAGAGAAGCTTCCCCTACTGCTCGAGCTGGTTGGCCAGCATCAGCGTGGAGACATGCTCAAAATAGTAAAAATATGCTTAGCCACAGGTGCGCGGTGGAATGAAGCGGCAAAACTGCGTGGAAGCCAGCTCAGCAAATACAAGATCTCCTATACCAATACTAAAACCAAGAAGAACCGCTCTGTGCCCATCTCTGAAGAGCTTTACCATGAAATCTATAAGCCAACATCAGGAAAACTATTTGAAGAGTGCTACACACCGTTCTGCTACATTCTGAAAAACAAATTGGGTATCGAGCTTCCATCTGGTCAAGCATCCCATGTGTTGCGCCACACGTTCGCTAGCCACTTCATGATGAACGGTGGCAACATTCTTGTCCTTCGAGACATTCTTGGCCATGCCGATATCAGCATGACAATGCGTTATGCACACTTCGCACCTGACCACCTGTCTGAGGCGATAACTCGTAATCCACTCGCGAATTTGTAGTCATCGCCAAAAAATTTTTCGGCGGCTGTCGCCACTTTGTCGCCACTTGGTGATTTTTAGACAAAAAAAGAGCCGCAAAATGCGGCTCTCGATTATTCGTCTTTTTTGAAGTATTGGCTTACTTCTCTTTACCGAATACGTTGTTCTCTTGCTCTTGTACGCGGATGAAAGTCGTACGCTTAGTTAGCTCTTTAAGCTTTGCTGCGCCGACGTAGGTACAGGTTGAGCGTACACCGCCAAGGATGTCTGAAATAGTGCCGTGAACGCTTCCACGGTAAGGCAATAGTACGGTTTTACCTTCAGCTGCGCGGTACTGAGCAACACCACCTGAGTGCTTGTCCATCGCCGACTGAGAAGACATGCCGTAGAATTTCATGAAGGTTTCGCCATCTTTCTCGATGATTTCGCCGCCTGACTCTTCATGACCTGCAAGCATACCGCCTAACATAACGAAGTCTGCGCCGCCGCCGAATGCTTTCGCCACATCACCCGCACATGAACAGCCACCGTCACCGATGATCATACCGCCAAGGCCGTGCGCCGCATCACCACACTCAATGATTGCTGAAAGTTGTGGGTAGCCAACACCCGTTTTCACGCGTGTTGTACATACTGAACCAGGGCCGATACCCACTTTCACAATGTCCGCGCCAGCAAGAATCAACTCTTCACACATATCACCTGTCACAACGTTACCAGCAGAGATCACTTTGTTTGGGAATGCCGCACGTACTCTTTCTACGTACTCAACTAAATGCTCTGAGTAACCATTTGCGATGTCGATACAGATGAAGATAAGTTCTTCTGAAAGTGCCATGATCTCTTTGGTTTTTTCGAAATCAGCATCAGAAGTACCAGTAGAAACAAACACATTGTTTAATGTTTTTTGGTCCGCAGATTCTACAAACTCAGCCCACTGTTCTACTGAGTAGTGTTTATGAACAGCTGTCATAACACCGTGTTCAGCGAGCGCCTTTGCCATTTCGAAGCTACCTACCGAGTCCATATTGGCAGCAATGACTGGAGTACCAGACCATTGACGACCGCTATGCTTGAATGTAAACTCGCGGGTTAACTCAACTTGAGAACGACTTTTAAGAGTAGAACGCTTCGGGCGGAATAGTACATCTTTAAAGCCTAACTTAAGTTCTTGTTCGATACGCATGATAAATTTTCCTGTAAGCAAATTTACGTGTCGTGCGTTTTCGGTAAACGTTGGCAGACGTTTTACTGAGTTTCGGACACAAAAAAACCGGAGCGTTGGCAGACGCTCCGGTTTTCAGCATTATAGGTCGCGATTTATTTCTCGCAAGACTGATATTTTCAAATTTTTTATGCTACAGTTCGGTTAAGTTGCATACCTAGCCGACTGCAACTCACGCCTAAAATACCAATTATCTTTTCAAAACAAACACTTAACAACAGCCACACAAACGTTTACGCAATCCTTTACGTAGGCAATTAAACCAACCTTTAAACTAAATGTTCGACTCAATGTCTCGTTTTGGTTAAAAACAGTGGTGTAGAGCTCAACTATTTTTCGCCACTTGAGTAAAAAAACACGTGATTACTTACTTAGAAAGCCCAAAAACTACAGCTTGAAGAACGACAAATGTTGTTTTTGTTTCTCTGCGAGATCAGAAAGCGCTTCACTGGCGGTGGCGCTTTGAGAAATTCCTAACACGTTTTGATTCACCAACTGGGACATATTCGCCATGTTGCCGTTGATTTCTTGGGTAACGTGAGACTGTTGTTCCGCCGCTGTTGCCACCTGCGCATTGACGGCATTAATACTGGTGACGGTTTGCGTAATACCCAGCAATGCACCGTTAGCCTGATTAGTAAGTTGGCTGCTTTCGTCTAGCATATCCAAACTTTTTTGCATGCTTTCATTGGCAAGATTCGACTGTTTCTGTAGTTCTTCAATGATGGTTTGAATCTCTACCGTGGAGTCTTGTGTTGTCGCCGCCAGTTTTCGTACTTCATCAGCGACAACAGCAAAACCACGCCCAGTTTCTCCTGCTCGCGCCGCTTCTATCGCTGCATTCAACGCCAGTAAGTTGGTCTGCTCGGAGACACCGCGAATCACTTCAATCACGTCATTGACGCGCTCAGATTGAGACTTCAGAGTCATGATAACGTTCGCTGCGTCATTGAGTACTTTGCCCATTTTCACACCTTCCGCATGACTCAGCTCAAATACTTGTTGCCCAGACTTTGCCAACGTATCAGCTTCTTGGGCCGTTAGACCAGCCTGCTGAGCATTAGCACTGACATTGTCGGCAGCACTTGATAGCTCTTTGACAGCAGAAACAATTTGTTCGATTTCTGCCAGTTCTTTCTCTGCATTGGATTCTGATTGGGTCATAACCTTAGCCAATACTGTCGAGGCACTGGCAACTTCGTCACTAATGTTCGTTAAGGTACCGACGATCGAATGGAATTGCTTCGCCGTTAGATTAACGTCATTGATTAGCTTTGAGATTTCGTTTTTACCCTTTGCCTCAGCTCGAATTGTTAAGTCACCTTGTGCTAACTGGCGCATGACATTTTGCAGGTTGAGTATTGGGCGAACGATCATGCCTGACAGAACCCATGCGACATAAAGCGATAAGCCGAATACCGAAGGCACCAAAATAAACGTCAGTCGTTTTACTTTTACATTCTGCGCCGCTCTCATCTCGACAAACTCACTTGCGAAGGTCGCAATTTGTTGGGAAAGCTGATCAGCCACAATCACCATCTCATCGCCTGCTTGACGATAATTGCTAAGAAAGTCGTTATACTCCTCTCTACTCACCTGCCCTAACTCTTTCGCGTTAGTAAATTCCACCACTCGCTCAGACTGCGCAATATAGTTTTTCAGCGCATCGCGAACCGGTTTCACCTGATCGATAAATGTTCCCCGTTGATCAATCAGGGTTAGTTTTGCCTCAATAGCGGACCTTCCATGATCCAATTTGATAGGGAAATCGCTGCGATCTTCACTACCATAGATAGCGTTTAACACACTGAGTCTGAGTGTGTATACCTCTTCGTCAAGCTCGTCCAACGTTTCGGTATAAAACATCAGTGATTCGATGATTTCATTGACCACGGCTTCTTCCGCTAGAATGCTTCTCTTGGTGACAAATAACGCAATAATCAGTGCTAGGGCGGTAAAAAGAACAGGTAACAAAACCTGAGTTCGGATCGAAAAATTATTTAATGATGGCTGCATAATTCACTCTTTGTCAGTCTAAGCTCGCCCTTGTTTGTTATAAGCTCGCGTTGGCTAAAAAGGGACTTAAAGCATTTCAAGTAATAGTGTCTGACTGGAGTGAGGTGCTTTTTCGTCAGCAGTATGTCCTGACCAATACTCTAGGCTCAGACGCCATTATATGCAAACCGACTATAGTGCATATACATTCAGATGACTTTAAAAGTTATATTAAACTAAGATACTTAGCCAAAAAAGGCCAAGCTGAGCTTGGCCATTACCACAGAATCTTCAGGCAATTCTGCGATTAAAAATCGTAGCGAACGCCAAGACGTAAGGTATCTTCACCCGTATCCTTGAATCCGTCGGCGTTCGTATCCGTCGACGTTACGCCATTAGAGTAGTAAGAAACATAGCTACGGAAATTACTGTTGAATTTGTAATAACCGACCAGCTCTACACCATCAGTATCATCATATTTACTACCATTTGCTTGCTTGTTTTCCTGATTGGTATAAAGCAACGCAGCGGAAAACTGCTTGGTAAACTTATATTGAGCCACCACTTCTAAGGCGGTGAACTCTTTGTCGTCCGTCCCTGTCGCTTTATCATCAAGATCACCAATAGAGTAAGTGGCACCAAGATAAAGATTGTCGAGCGTATAACCGAGACCACCAAGCACTTGTGATTGGCTGCCTAGCCCTTTACCTAGATCTGCGACCGAAAATGCCAAACCAATATCCAACCCAAACGGCGCAGAATAGATCCCGGAAATACCATAGCCATCGGTGTCTTCTTCACTATTGGCTTGGTAGGTCGCCTGTAGTTTGAAAGATTCAAATGCTCCGCGATACGCAACCACACTGTCCTGCTTGTCGCTTGATGAATTATTGACTTGCTGGATCCCAGAGAATTCCGTGATGTCCGTTAGATCAGAGACAATGACAGACGCCATATCTTGACGACCGAACGATAAGGCATGACCATCAAAATCGACTCCTGCGTACATATAGCGGTTTTCAAATTCGTCTTTACCTGTGTCTTGCTCTGCTTCGTACACGCCAAATGCTGTCATGCCTTGGGCTATTTCAGACTTCCCTTTTAAATTCAAACGAGCACGGGTACTGTCATCCATCGTGCCCTGAATTTCAGCCCCCTTTGAGGTACCGATAAAGTCACCTCTAAACTCAACACGGCCACCGACTTGAAACTCGGTACCCTCTGCCTTGTACACGGTCGCTGCCAATGAAGATCCTGATACCAATGCTGCACATACTGCAGACGCTGCCACTGCTAATTTCATCTTACGTTACCTTTTAGTTTTCAATGAGCTTGATGCTCGAATGGGTTAATGCGAGATAAATTAATGTGCCAGCGTGACGCTTTGATGGCTGAACCATGACGGTTAAGTGGCGAAATAATGGAAGTAATGTGACAGGGCATGCCAAAGAAGACCTGCCCTATCGAGATGAAACTGATTGCTAACGTTTGTCTTTAGGAGAGTCCATCACTACCATGGTGGTAATCGACTGAACGTGCCTACACTCACCTAATACATCGGCGTGAAACTTTTTATAACTTGGTAAATCCTTGGTTTCTACACGGAGTAAATACTCGTTGGCCCCCGTAATGTTGTGGCACTCCACCACCTCATCGACAAAACGCACATGCTGTTCAAACTCTTGCTGAGCCTGTTTTCTGTGGCTGGCTAAGCCGATTGAAACATAAGCAATAAATCCGATACCAAGGCGGCTGTTATCCAGAATCACACGGTAACCTTTGATGACTCGCTGCTTCTCCAACTCCTGGACCCGTCGCAGCGTCGCTGAAGGCGATAAACCAATACGCTCCGCGAGTTCAACATTGGAGATTCTCCCGTCTAACTTGAGCTCGTGCAATATCCTTTCGTCAAAACGATCCATTTCATCTCTTTATTGTGCAAATAACCAATTAGATTCGAATAAAAACACAAAATTGCTCACTTTTCCACCTAATATAGCCATTGACCGGTCAAGAGAAGCTCATCACGCAACTTTGTTGCGATCACTTTGCAATTAGGAACTCTCATGGAATTTGAACAACTTAGTGCTCTCATTTTATTTGCTTTTGTCTCGACCTTTACTCCAGGCCCCAATAACATCATGTTGATGACTTCTGGAGCCAATGTGGGTTATATGCGCACGCTTCCGCACATGTGTGGGATAGCAGTTGGCTTTGCGTTTATGGTATTGCTTGTTGGCCTAGGCTTGAACAAGGTATTTGAAGCTTATCCAACAGCGCATGTCGTACTAAAATACGTCAGCTTGGCCTATCTGGCTTATTTGGCGCTTAAGATTGCGTTAAGTGGTAGAGCCTCAACAGTTGATGACTTTAGACCAATGAGCTTTCTTGCCGCAGCAAGCTTTCAGTGGGTCAACCCCAAAGGCTGGTCAATGGCTCTCAGTTCCGTCACCTTGTATAGCAATGGTGGAAGTTGGTTTGAGCTAATGATCATATCAGGTACCTTTTTAATCGTGAACTTTCCCTCTGGTACTTTTTGGATACTGGCGGGACGTGAGCTACAACGTTGGCTAACCAGTACACTTCGTATTCGAAGTTTTAATATCGCGATGGCTACACTGCTCGTCGCCTCAACCCTGCCGATGATCTAGCTGGGCTGAATTGCAGTGAGTTCGGCCTGTAACGCGTATTGATTTTTCGCTCTTTGCATCCCTAAAGCGCCAGTAGTCTACTGACCCCACAAGGCACTGATGGCGAGCTAACTCAGATAATGTATAAGGCTCTCCATACCTGTCTAGGTAGCTCGGGCTAGCACAAACGTATAACTGCCGACTTAAGAGACGTTTTGCGATCAAACTCGAATCTTGAAGACGACCAAGGCGAATCGCCACATCAAAGCCCATCTCAATAAGATCCAGCTTCTGGTTGGTCAACATAAGCTCCAGATCGACCTGTGGGTACTGTTCCAGAAACTGATGCAACAAAGGCGCTAAATTTTGCTCACCGAAGGTGACTGGGGCGGTCACTTTTAACAATCCCTTCGGCGTTGACTGCATCTGAGTGACCGCCAGTTCAGCCAATTCTAACCCCTCAACAAGATGCTTGCATTGCTGGAAGTAAACATGTCCAGCTTCGGTGAGGGTGACTTTGCGAGTCGTCCTGTTAAATAGCTTAACGGCCAAACGTTCCTCTAGCGTAGAAATGCGACGGCTGACCTGCGCAACTGAAGTCGCCAGTTTGTTTGCCGCCGCCGTAAATGAGTGTGTTTCCGCCACCGCGACAAACTCACTGGGGTGTTCATTCCTACCCATGTTCGTCTCGGCAACGAAATCCTTAATCAATCAATTGGTGGTGGCTACAAATTGGTCGGTCACAAAGCGATATCAACCGATCCTCAAGCCGGTAAGTTGAACCACTTCTTCCTCATCGATCAATCAGCCAACGTCTCAGACTCAGAACCTTTTTTGATCACATCTGACCCATTTATTACTGTGACTAAGGTTGATGACAACAAATTATCGCTCTCGGTCAATGGTCGAGTTAAGTTCCTTGATAATGACGTTTGGATCGAAAGACCCGACGGTACAGTGCAACATTGGTACGTCAGTGCGAATATCAATTACATCCGCTAGCCTCTCACTGCGCTAGCATTCCAGACACAAACAGGTAAAATCACGCCAGTTGTTTTTACCTGTAGTGAATACCCTAATGCACCACCCTCAAGATCTATTTACCCGTTTCTCCACTGATATCGCACATTATTCACTACCAGAGAAATTTACCTTTCCGTTTTATTATCAACCGCACCCATTGTGCGTGTTAGCGGCTGAGCAACTGCAACAACACTTGACGACCCAGAAGCAATGGCAACACAACTTTAGCATCGACGGTGATGCAGCAGGAACGGGTAAAATGTTTGGCGTTCTACTGGTTAAGTCTCCTCAAGGTGAAATTGGTTATCTCTCTGCTTTTTCTGGCAAGATCGCAGATCAAAACCTACTACCAGGCTTTGTACCACCGGTGTTTGATATGCTGGCAGAGGAAAGCTTCTTTCGTTCAGATCTGGCTAATATAACTGAGATCAATAGTGCGGTTACCCAGCAGCAATCCAACCCCCGCCTTACAGAGCTTAAGCAGACGTTAAGTCAATTACAGCAAGGCTATCAGAGCGAAGAACATCAGCAGCGTCAAGCCATTATTGCTGGCCGAGCAGCGCGTAAAATGCAACGCGAACGCGGCGAACAAACATTAAGTAAAGCGGAGCTCGATGCGCTGTTAGTAGAGTTAGGCAAAGAGAGTGTCGCTGAAAAAAACAAACTCAAATACCTCAAGTTAGAGTGGGAAGAAAGAATCGCGGCGATCAAAGCAGAGCTTGATGTCTTGCAGACGTCACTAGAACAACTCAAGCAACAGAGAAAACAGTTGTCCAATACCCTGCAAAATAAACTATTCAATCAATACCGTTTTCTTAATGCACATGGACAACAACAGTCTCTATCTGCAATATTTGCACCGACGACGAGCCCGACCCCACCCGCAGGAGCAGGCGAATGTGCGGCACCAAAGTTGTTACATTACGCCTTTAAGCACAACTTTAAACCATTAGCGCTGGCGGAATTCTGGTGGGGAGTCTCTCCAAAATCGGAAATTCGACAGCACGCAAAGTTCTATCCATCATGTAATAGCAAGTGCCAGCCAATATTAGGCCACATGTTGCAAGGCTTGCTGGTTGACGACAACCCACTGGAAGAGAGCTGGGCACAAGACAAAGAGTTGGAAATCTTATACGAAGACGAAGCATTAGTCGTCGTAAACAAACCTTCGGGCCTACTATCAGTGCCAGGCAAGACCATCTCGGACTCTGCCTATACACGCTTACAAATGCGTTATCCCGACGCAGAAGGACCATTTGTCATCCATCGATTGGATATGGCCACATCGGGATTGCTGGTTTTTGCACTCACTAAACGCGCCAACAAAAGCCTCCAGAAACAGTTTATCTCCCGCAGCGTACACAAGCGCTATGTCGCTTTGCTCGTGGGTAGTGTTGACCAAGAGAGCGGCCAGATTACTCTACCAATGCGAGGGGATCCCGTTGACCGCCCTCGCCAATTGGTCTGTTTTGAGCATGGCAAACCCGCTGAAACTTACTGGGAAAAAATTAACACCACTGACGGACGAAGCAAGCTCTACCTCTATCCGAAAACTGGACGCACGCACCAACTTAGGGTTCACTGTGCACACCATCTCGGACTAAACCTGCCTATGGTCGGTGATGGATTGTATGGTGAAAAAGCAGATCGCTTACATCTACACGCAGAGCGGTTGGAGTTTGACCACCCTTATAGCAAAGAGAGACTAACCTTTTCAGCACCGGCCGAGTTTTAGCTCGCAGACAGGAGTCACTGCGCGGACTAGAAACCGTCAATGCTGTGAGTCTAGTCAGGCTTTTGTTATCTAAGGGTTCAGACCTCAACCTAATCAGTGTAAGACAATGTCTTAAAGCCAGCCTACAAGGAATGTTCAAATATGTCTGATTACACTGCTACGGTTAAATGGCAACGTGGCGAGCAAGAGCCCTTTAACGACAATCAATACAGCCGTGGCCACACTTGGGAGTTTGATGGCGGAGTCGTTGTTCCCGCCTCGTCTTCACCTCATGTTGTCCCCCTACCCTTTTCAGTGGCGGAAAATGTTGATCCTGAAGAGGCGTATATCGCTGCGATCTCCAGCTGTCACATGCTAACTTTCCTTGGCATAGCCGCCAAACAGCGCTACGTGATCGACCAGTACATCGATCACGCTGTTGGTTATATGGAAGAAGACTCTCAAGGAAGAAGCTCCGTGACACAAGTGATTCTGCGGCCCAACATCATTTTCGTTGGAGACAAGCAACCAACGTTTGAGCAGTTGCAAAAACTCCATCACCTTGCTCATCAACACTGCTTCATCGCGAATTCAGTCAAAACAGAGATAACCACTGAAATCCTTGCTTAGAAGCCGTAAAGCGAGAGAAACAAAGCTAATCAAAATAACTCACTTCATGCTACACTCAGCGTCAATTATGGGGTAAACGCCCACTACGATAAAAAACCTGAGTGTAACCATGCCATTCTCCAAACTTGGCCTGAGCCAACCGATCACCGACGTGATTTCTCAACTTGGCTACAGCAAGCCAACTACAATTCAACAACAAGCGATTCCAGTGATCTTACGTGGTGATGACCTTATCGCTGCGGCACAGACGGGAACCGGTAAAACCGCCAGCTTTGTTCTGCCAATTTTACAAAAGCTCAGTCAAGGGCAAACCCAGCGTAAGAAACGCATTCGCGCTCTCATCCTTGCTCCTACCCGTGAGCTTGCAATGCAAGTTGAGCAAAAGGTACAAGATTATAGTAAGAATCTGTCTCTCACCTCTCTCGCTATGTACGGTGGCGTCGATGAGAGTAGCCAGAAACAAGCATTAATCGATGGTGTCGATATTCTGGTTGCAACACCAGGCCGCCTAATTGATATGTATGGCAAACGCGCAGTGCATTTCGATGAAGTCGAAGTGCTGGTACTCGATGAAGCAGACCGAATGCTCGACATGGGCTTCATTGAAGACATCAACAAGATTCTCGATCGTTTGCCTACCGATATTCAGCATCTTCTGTTTTCGGCGACCCTGTCAAACAAGGTGCGCGATCTGGCTAAAACCGCGGTTCATGACCCGTATGAAATCTCTATTGCGGCCAACCAAGCATCAAAGAAAAACATTGAGCAATGGCTGATAACGGTAGACAAAGACAGAAAATCAGCGCTGCTGAGTCATCTGTTCAATGAGAATGACTGGGATCAGGCGCTGATTTTTATCGAAACTAAACATGGCGCAGCCAAGCTGGCGTCGCAGCTTGAAAAGCGCGGCATCATTGCTGAAGCGTTTCACAGTGGCCGAAGTCAGGCGGTGCGTTCACAACTACTCGCTGACTTCAAAGCAGGCAAAATTAAATACATGATTGCGACAGGCGTCGGCGCTCGCGGTATTGATATTGAAGGGCTATCGAGAGTCATTAACTATGACCTGCCATTCCCAGCAGACGAGTATGTTCATCGCATTGGTCGTACAGGTCGTGCGGATGCGCAAGGCGAAGCGATTTCATTTGTCTCGAAAGATAACTTCAAGAACCTTTGCATGATCGAATCTCGTTTAGGTCACTTGATTGAGCGCCGTGAAATTGAAGGTTTTGAGCCTCGTAAGCCAGTGCCGATTTCTATCTTAAACTATGTGCCAAAACACAAACGCCAACAAAAGGATAATTGATGAACGCACCAACTAAAATTACCTTTTTTGAGTTTCTGACTCCGTTGATCACGGCGGGAAAAAAGACCATTACCATCCGTGATGAGTCTGAGTCCCATTATGTTCCAGGAACGGAAGTGGAGGTGTACACCTTAGAAACTGACCAAAAAGTCTGCAACATTAAGATACTGTCGGTTAACCCCCTCCACTTTGATGATATCAACGAGTTCCATGCCGAGCAGGAGTCGATTGAACTACCAAAACTCAAAGCACTGATTAGGGAGATTTACCCTAATACAGACACCCTTTTCGAAATCAGTTACGAGCTCGTTTAAGTGGCTTAACGCAGGCTACCAACGGTAGCCTGTGTCTTCTCATTAAGTTAATCTAGGTTCCGCCTGTTCGTTCGATCATTCTCTTAGCGAGTCCATGGTCATGTCGCGAAAAACAAAAACTAGACGACTGGTCTAATTTAAAATATAGTAGCGCCATGAACGCTAAAACCCAAGACACTCGTCAACACATACTCGAAGTCGGCTACCAATTGGTCGTGGCTAAAGGCTTTACTGCGGTTGGCCTATCTGAATTGCTTAAAAGTGCAGATGTACCTAAAGGTTCTTTCTATCACTACTTCAAATCAAAAGAACAGTTTGGAGAAGCGCTTATTGAAGAGTATTTCAAAACTTATCTGACACGAGTCGGTGACTTATTGTCGCATGACAAGACAACTGGCCGCGAACGCCTGCTAGATTATTTTTCGCGCTGGTTAGATATCGACAACGGGATGTGTAACGCCAATAAGTGTTTGGTGGTAAAGCTAAGTGCTGAAGTAGCGGATTTATCAGAGCCTATGAGGTCGAAATTGGCGTCCGGTGCAGAAAAGATAGTTCAGTTGCTGGCCAAATGCATTCAATCTGGTATTGAAGATGGCTCAATTCACTGTCGTGATGCGGATCAAATGGCACGTCAGCTCTATCAGCAATGGCTTGGGGCAAGTTTATTGAACAAATTGCATCAAGACGGCCGCAATCTGGAATCTTGCTACATTGCGACTCAACAACTTTTAAACAACTAATAATACCCGCCACTTTACACGACGGGATTTTTTGAAACACCAACTAGACGACTGGTCTAATAATAAGGAACTACCCATGACTAATTCAACGAATCGCCGCATTGTCCTCGCTTCAAGACCGGTAGGTGCTCCGGTCGACAGTAACTTCCGTCTTGAGAATGTCGATAAACCAACACCTGCCGAAGGAGAAATGCTACTTCGCAGTGTTTACCTTTCTCTTGATCCCTACATGCGTGGACGTATGAGCGATGCTAAATCTTACGCCGATCCTGTCGCTTTGGGTGAAGTGATGGTTGGCGGTAGCGTTTGTCAGGTAGAGCAATCCAACCACCCTGACTTTGAAGTCGGTGAATGGGTTCTCGCCTTTACCGGTTGGCAGGACTACGGCATTTCAGATGGAGAAGGTCTCATTAAGATGGGTAAAGCACCTTCTCATCCATCTTATGCGTTAGGCGTTATGGGTATGCCAGGCTTCACCGCTTACATGGGGCTGCTAGACATTGGTCAGCCTAAAGCGGGAGAAACTCTAGTCGTTGCGGCTGCGACTGGCGCAGTGGGCTCTATGGTTGGCCAGATTGGTAAGTTAAAGGGCTGTCGAGTTATCGGTGTCGCTGGTGGCGAAGAAAAATGCCGTTACGCAAAAGAACAGTTAGGCTTTGATGAATGTATTGATCATAAGGCCGACGATTTCGCCGAGCAGCTAGCAAAGGTATGTGATAAGGGTATTGATATCTATTTCGAGAACGTTGGCGGCAAAGTATTTGATGCAGTAATGCCTCTACTAAATACCAGCGCTCGTGTTCCTCTATGTGGGTTAATTTCTCAGTACAACGCGACAGAATTGCCTGCTGGGCCAGACCGCATGTCAATGCTAATGGCTCAACTGCTGATCAAACGCATTAAAATGCAAGGCTTTATCATTTTTGACGACTACGCTCACCGCTATGGCGAATTTGCAGCAGACATGGGGCAATGGCTAGCTGAAGGCAAAATTCACTACTGCGAGCATCTGGTTGAAGGTCTAGAAAACGCACCACAAGCCTTTATCGGCCTGCTGGAAGGAAAAAACTTCGGTAAACTCGTTGTTCAAACCAACGCTGCCCTTTGATCTAAACGTAGTGATCGAACACTAAAACATCATGCCAAAGAGGGCTCACTGTGGTGAACCCTCTTTGCTGTTTCGAATCCAACCCAACCGTCCTCAACGTCTTTTCCAATCCGCGCTATTTGCTGAAGATAAAATTTGGCAATCGTGCAAAACCTAAACTAAATTTATTGTTGAAACCAAATAGGAAAAGAGGTGCATATAGCACCTCTCTATTGGCTTAGCTCTGTAGGAACAATGAGGGGTGAACCATGAAAAGCTTCGATTTTTTTAGACTGTTTGACACCAAAGAGCTGTTTATTTTTTACTGATTTTTGCCTAGCGCTTTAATCAATACAGAAGTATCCATACGGCCATAGCCATCTTTTTGCAGTTGAGCGTATCGTTGGTCAATATCTTTAGTCAGAGGCAACTCGATACCAACTCGTTTTGCTTCTTTAAGACAGAATCCAAGATCTTTACGCATCCAATCGATGGCGAAGCCGAAATCAAACTGATCGTTAGCCATAGTGACCGCGCGATTCTCCATTTGCCATGATCCTGCGGCACCATGCTTTAAAGTATCAACGACTTTTTCAACATCAAGACCCGTTTTCTGCGCAAGCAAAATGGCTTCGCTGAGGCCTTGCAATACCGCACCCACACAAATCTGGTTAACCATCTTACAGCGTTGACCCTGCCCGTTTTCACCAAACAAGCTGACTTGTTTCGCATAGGCATCCATCACGGGAGATACGGCATCAAATACACTCTGATCACCACCGCACATGATGGTCAACACGCCATTTTCTGCGCCTGCTTGTCCACCAGAAACAGGGGCGTCAATAAAGGCATTTCCATTCTCTTTCGCCGCATCTGCCAACTCAATCGCCAACTCTGCCGACGTCGTCGTATGATCAACCAATACTGCTCCTGGTTTTAGCCCTGCCAAGACACCATCTTCACCGTAAACAACGCTGCGCACGTCATCATCGTTACCAACACAGACAAAAACCACATCGCAATCTTGCGCGGCTTCTCGCGGTGTTGCACACGCTGTTCCTTGATACTCTTCAGCCCAACGCTCTGCCTTAGCCGATGTGCGGTTATACACCTTAGTCTCGTTTCCCGCTTTGCTAAGATAACCCGCCATTGGATAGCCCATCACTCCTAATCCGATGAAGGCGACTTTGTTGCTCATGACTCTATCTCTCTGTTATAGATTGTTGTGTTGCCAGTGTACTAAATAATGGCGGACAAATTAACTTCTCAAACGAACTGTTGTTCACATTCGAAAAGTACGCGAACTTAGCATTGTTTGTCACCGATAAGGGCAGATTAACCAACCACCTCTAGCCATTTACAAAACAAATCGCCCCAGCGAAGACGATTAAAATTGTCGAGATATCATTGATATGCTCTTTTACTCACTTGGCTAATTGTGCCAGAATCAACGCAGTTACTTCCATGTTTAATAAGTTGTCACATGAATTATCAAGCCGCTATCTTCGATATGGATGGCCTTCTACTCGACACTGAACGTGTCTGTATGCGCGTCTTCAAACAGGCCTGCGCTACAACCCATCAACCTTTCCATGAAGAGGTTTACCGATCGATTATTGGTTGTAACTCTGCAACGATTGAGAAGATCTTTCGTCACGCTTATGGGGAGCACTACCAAACCGTACACGATGAGTGGCGAGTCAACTACAACACTATCGTCAAGCATCAGGCAATACCTGTCAAAGATGGCGTTATAGAGCTACTTGAGTGGCTAAAAAGCCACAAGATTCCAACGGCTGTCGCCACTTCAACACATAAGGATGTCGCCACTTTTAAGCTTCAACTGGCAGGTCTCGATAAGTATTTTGATAGCCTGACTTGTGGTTGCGAAGTGTCACATGGCAAACCTGATCCAGAGATTTACCTACTCGCCGCAACGCGTTTGGGAGTAGACCCGACTAGGTGTCTCGCGTTTGAAGACTCAAACAATGGTGTACGTAGTGCAGTGGCAGCGCGAATGAATACCTATCAAATCCCAGATCTGCTTGAACCTAGTGAGGATGTGATCGCCCTTGGCCACCAGATCCTGCCATCATTGCATGATGCCCTAGCCGATTTAAAACAGCAGTAATCTCGACAGCGAGTAAGCATTTCTCATCATTGGTTTACTCGCTACTTCTTCGCCGACCATCTTGTCGAACACGGCACCTCACCCTTATACCCTTTACCAATTTTCAATAACTAAGCGTTCTATAGGCAGTTTGTTACTTAGGGTTTTTATCGCCTAAAGTGACCCAATAATAGTATTGAACGCAATCCGAATAAGGAACGACAATGACAACTCAATACGTACCACCTAAAGTTTGGAAGAACGAACCTAGCTCAGGCAACCAATGGGCAAATATTAATCGCCCAGAAGCAGGGGCTCGATTTGAAAGGGATCTACCTGTTGGCGAACATCCCCTTCAGCTCTACTCTTTAGGCACTCCGAATGGCCAAAAAGTCACCATTTTATTGGAAGAGTTACTCGCCCTTGGTATTAAGGAGGCGGAGTATGATGCGCACCTAATTAAAATTGGGGATTCCGATCAGTTCTCTTCAGGATTTGTTGCCGTAAACCCGAACTCTAAGATACCTGCGTTGGTCGACAATTCAGGCGAAACACCTGAGAACGTGTTTGAATCGGCGTCAATTTTGGTTCACTTAGCAGAAAAATTTGGCAAGTTCTTACCACAAAGTGGGCCTGCCCGTACCCAAACCTTCAACTGGTTGTTCTGGGCTCAAGGTTCCGCACCATTCTTAGGTGGAGGCTTTGGCCACTTCTACGCGTATGCCGATGAGAAGCAAGAATACCCGATTAACCGCTTTGCGATGGAAGCCAAACGTCAGTTAGACGTACTGGACAAGCAGTTGGCAAACAACACCTTTGTCGCTGGTGAAGAGTACACGATTGCGGATATGGCGATCTGGCCATGGTATGGAAACCTAGTACTAGGCAAATTGTATAACGCAGCTGAGTTCTTACAGGTAGAGAGTTACACCCATGTGGTCCGTTGGGCAAAACAGATTGAGTCTCGTCAAGCCGTACAGCGAGGACGTATTGTGAACCGACCATTTGGTGAAGAGTGGGAACAGGTGCTCGAACGCCATAGCGCAGAGGATATCGATAAAGTCATGGCGTTAAAGCCAGAGTAAGGATGACCGGTGCAGAAAGAGGATGATGTCAGGAAGGCTAGAAAGTACACATCCTTGTGTCGTATTGCTCTGAGTTAAATCCAAACCAGAGACAACAGCAAAAATGGTAAGGCAATTGCCGACGCCATTTTTGCTAACGCCAAAAATTCTCGCATCATCACTTCACGCATAGGTGAAACAATCGCTTTAGAATATGACGCCGCAACTTGTGCACTGTTCATAAACCCTCAAACGGATAGAGTGTTAAGGAGCGGCGATTCTACAGACTGCCTACTGCAAGTTCAACCATAGTAACAGTTGAATCTGTTTCGTCCGGCTAGCGCCATTAAAGAAACCCAATCTTAGTGATCACCATTTTATGGTCAGAGCCGTTTGGATGATTGATACTTCGTCGTTCACATATCCGCCTTCCTTCCAAGGATGACTTTAACCATAAGTGATCAATCGCAATCATTGAAAAGTCGGGGGTCGCAACCTCTTGAGCCCAATGAGGCCAACTCGCCACTGGCACCGTTTGAAAACTTGGCAAAATCTGACCAAACCTCAGACTGACCGCGGATAGGTTAAAATCTCCAACCACCAGCATTTCATCGCTCGGATAAAGTTCAATGATAGACTCTATCGTCCTTATCAAGGCATTACGTCGATACCAGAGCTCTTTAGTCCTTGGTGAAGGAGGATGTGCAGCAATAAAGGTCACCGCACTATGCTTATTTGGCATCCAAACACCGTGGATGATGGCTTGCTGATCTGGCGTCATGTACACGGAGACGTCTCGCAGTGGCGCTCGACTCAAAATCATCTGACTAGAAGGGTAACCAATTCCCTCTTGTCCGCCGTAGTAATAGGGATAAACATCATCGAGTGTCTTGAGTTTTTCACCTATCTCAGGCGCAACCTCTTGCAGCACGACTAAATCAGTGGGATTCGATAGCAGGCGGTTTATAAATTGATTGATGTTTCTGTTGCCGTAGTAAAGATTAAACTGACTCACTGTGATCGGATTAACGCAGTTAGTGACTAAAGTGTGCTGAGAGTTTGGAGCGAGGATCAAGAACACACCCGATAACAAAACAGACACGACACCCTGCGCCCAACACTTCTTCAATATCAAGGCCAACGCGAGTCCCCAGTAGATCAATAGAAAGACCGCCGGAAACGCGACAATGTTTTCAATCCACCAAGTCGATTCATAAAATGAGAATCCGACCCATGTCAATGTTGGACTGAAGATCAATAACCAGACTAAGCTGCGCTTTATCAATCGGCTCTCCTTATGCACGATATCAACCAAGTATGCGTCAAGCTGTCACATTTCTCCGCTACACTATGAAATATAGCTCAACTCAAGTGACTAATAGTCAGCTTCCCTCCGCACAAATGCATAATTATGCAATTTTAATCTTAAAATCCTAGTTCGCAATGCAATTCAATACATACCGTGATATCTCGAATTGTTAACAATTTACATTGATATCTTTAACATTTCATTAAACGCTTGCTATAATCTAAGTTCTTATTTTTAGGCAACTTACGGTATTACATGACCAAGCTTACGGATAAAAAACTGCTGAACTTAATTACTTATGCTCCAGCTTCCATCGTTGCTGTCTTCACTCTATTCTGGATAATCCTTACCGCAAGAGACGTCATTCTAAACTCAGAAGAGCAATTACGCGCATTACGCCAAGAACATCAACAACAGCAACTGGCAACCCTAACCAGCCGAGTCGAATATGTTGAGCAGCAAATCCGCTACGCACGCACTCAAACAGAAGCCGAATTAGAAAGCACGATAAAAGAGCAGATATATCAAGCTCACAACATCGCGACACGCCTATACGAAAGCAACAAATCTTTGCCCGAGGCTGAAGTCACCAAACTCATTACCGATGCCCTCCGCGATATACGTTTCAATAACGGTCGTGGTTACTTCTTTATCTACAAAACCGATGGTTTGAGCATCATGCATCCCCTACTTCCTCGTGTTGAAGGAACCTCTTTGTGGGATTTTAAAGATGTTCGCGGCAGCTACATCGTCCGCGAGATGGGAGAAGAGGTGAAAAAGCATGGCGAAGCATTCTATCGCTGGTGGTTTGTTAAGCCAGATAACAAAAATAAAGAGTTTGAAAAAGTTGGCTTTGGTAAGTACTTCGAACCCTATGACTGGTTTATCGGTACGGGCGACTATGTCGTCGATGTAGAAAATGATATCAAGAAAAGGGTTCTTCACTGGTTGATAAATCTTAGATTTGATCAATTTGGCTATGTGTTCGTCATCGAAAATGACGGGACGATTCTTTCGCACATTGAGTCTGACTTGATTGGCAAGAATGCGTATAACCTCGACAGTTCCGAATCTTTACAAGGCGCTTCAGCCCTCATGGACGCCAATAGAGAATTTGTACACTACAAAGCCACCTTTGGACCTGAAGATATCTCAGATTACTCTAAAACCAGTTACGTCGTTCAAGATGAAAGCTGGCAATGGACAATCGGCGCTGGTGTGTATGATGAAATCAATATGCGCTATCTGGCCTCTGTCGAGCAGCAGGCTAAACTTGAACAACGCAGCACCTTACAGCAGCTGTTAGTCATTGGGCTAAGCACAACCGCCATCGTGGCTCTTTTCTCCATTGCTTTAAGCCGTCTCATCGCCAAACGCTTTAAGCGATTTGAAAAACGAATCAACAACGACTTCGAGCATTTGCAGTCCACCAAGGATCAATTGGAGTACATTGCTTCCCATGATGAACTCACTGGCCTACCCAACCGTTCTCAGTTACATCAACGTATTAGAGAAGGCATCAAGCAATCGGAGCAAGCATGTTGTCAGTTAGCGGTGATGTTTGTAGACCTTGATGACTTTAAGAAAGTGAACGATTTATATGGCCACTCCGCAGGAGACCGTCTACTCAGTGAAATCGGTAAGAAGTTTGAGGCATTTCTTGGGCCCAACGATTTTGTAGCGCGTTTCGGTGGCGATGAGTTTATCTTCTGTTTCTCCGGCTTAACTAATCTCGCTGAAACCGAAGCAAAAGTTGATAGTATTAAGCAAGTCTTTAAGCAGCAATTTGTCATCGATGGCAAGGTGCTATTTGCCAGTTGCTCGATCGGTGTCTCTATGTACCCTTCCGATGGTGATGAACCCGAAGAACTCATTTCCAAAGCTGATATCGTGCTCTACAAGTCGAAGGCTCGCCAAAAAGGTGATGTCCTGTTTTTCGATAGCAGTATTAACAAACAAGTTCAGTATGACTTCCTACTCGAACGCGAATTACGCGGTGCGGTTGAGCGCGGTGAGCTTTCCGTGGTTTATCAGCCACAGATTTGTGCAGACAGCGGTAAACTGTACGGAGTTGAAAGCTTGCTACGCTGGAGCAATACTCAACTTGGCCATGTCTCTCCACTGGAGTTTATTTCTCTGGCAGAAGAGATTGGTCTGATACATCAGTTAGGCGACTTTGTAATTAATAAGGCGTGCGAGGAGTTTAGCCAACTGTTCCCTTCTCCTCAATTTGATTTGGTTCTTTCAATCAACATCTCACCGATGCAGTTGATGAACGAACAGCTTATTCCTAACTTGCTGGCGGCAACCGATAGGCACCAGTTGCCTAATCATCGAGTGACATTAGAAATCACCGAAAATGTGCTTATTAGCGATCTCCCTAAAGTCGCACCTGTCATTAGCAAACTGAAGGAACTTGGGTTCACTATATCACTAGATGATTTTGGTACAGGCTATTCATCGTTAAGTTATCTGAGCAACCTACCACTCGACGAGCTCAAAATTGATCGAGTCTTCGTCGACAAGATGCTGAGTTCGGAGCAGAGTGATTCGCTCGTTAAAGCGATCCTTGCGATTGCCAAGTCTGCGGAAATGCGTGTCGTTGCTGAAGGGGTCGAAACGGAAGCCCAGAGAAGGATTTTGATCGAATACGGATGTGATGTGCTGCAAGGCTATTTAATTGAACGCCCTATCAGTATCGATCAATTAGCAGAAAGGTACGCGTCGACCATACAAGAAAACTCGACGTCGAAGACAAATCTGTAGCCCGAAGATTTCATATTTGGAATTTATCTTTGCGTTTTTACTGTTTAACCAATCGTGACAAAAGTGTTACTTTAAACGTCATTGGTTACACTGATATAAAGAAATTCCAAAGACCGAACACTCTTTATAACAGTTTAAATAAGGATATGGACCAACAATCTCCAAACAAACAATATGAATTGTTGCCCTTTTTAGCCCGTGCAGTTGCCCACTGTGCGGGCATTTTCTTTTCTAGCATGTCCACTTACGCGATACGTCACAAATTAATCACTTGTTTAAATATTGATTAATTTTTGTCGTGTCGAACAAATCATAGCCACACTATAATTAATCGTCTGTTTAATATAAGAGATTTTGGTGTGACGACTAAGCCACGTAAAGCAGGACGTCCCAGTGACAGTATCGATGCTCGACAACAGCTGATCCATCAAGCCAGAGAGCTGTTTACTGTCATGGCTTACGATAAGGTATCGACTCGACTTATCGCCAATCGCGCAGGCGTCAATGTTGCCATGATCCGCTATTACTTCGGTAACAAAGAAGGATTATTTGAAACCATGTTGCGTGAAACCTTGGAGCCAATGCGACGGCAAATGCAGGTACTGTTAAAAGAGAGTTCTCAGAAGAACTTTCTCGATCTCATGCGAACTTACTATCGTGAGATGGTCAAGGTGCCGCAATTCCCGCGCTTAGTCGCTCAAGTCATGCACATGGACGCAAGTGAAACACAACGCAAATTATTGGAGAAGGTTTTTCTCGATATCAGCCAACCCATGCAACAGGTTATGTTTACGAAACTCGTTGAGGGCAAAATCCTCAGGCCAGATGCTGACCCGAAACTGTGTAAAGTCTCCTACATCAGTCTGATGGTCTTTCCGTTTATTGCACCGCCTGCTTTGCTCGCGATTCATGGCATTGAACTGAATGAAGCCTTCTTAGACCGACTGCTCGAACACAACATCAAACTCATGACTCATGGATTTCTGCAATCCAACCACCAGCAGGATTAACATCAATGAAAATTAACAAGAAACTACTGTTCTTCCCCGCACTCGCTGTTGGCGTGATCACCCTGATTATCGCGGTAAAAATGAAACCTGATCTGCCCGTTAAACCCGCTGGCGATCGCGCCCGTTTAGTCGAAACCGCAACGTTAGAACTCAAGTCAATGGCTCCGCAGGCTATCGGGTTTGGTAAAATTGCCCCTAAATTAGAGTGGAAAGCGATCGCCGAGGTCACAGGTAAAATCGTCTTCCGCCATCCGAGACTTGAAAAAGGGCAGGTTCTTCAAGCCGGAACAGAAATCCTGCGTATCGACCCACTCGATTATGAACTAAAACTGGTTCAAGCTCAGGCTGATCTCAAATCTGCTCAAACCTCTTTAGCTAAGCTGAATCAAGAAGAAGATAACCTTAAACAAACCTTAAAGATCGAACGTAACCGACTTGAGATTGCGAACAAAGAGTTACAACGGAAACAGAATCTGCGCACTAAAGGGCTGACGTCTCAGTCAGATGTCGATCAACAAGAGCAAAGTGCGTTATCACAACGCAAACTGGTTCTGGACATCGAAAACCAAATAGGACTGATGCCAGATGAAAAACGTGTCGCGCAAGCCTTAGTTAAAGTCAATGCATCGAAAGTTGATGAAGCACAGCGTTCCCTTGAGAAAACCATTATTACTCTTCCGTATGATCTGCGAATTGCCTCAGTCAATGTCGAGCAAAATCAAGTTGTGAACCTCCAGCAAACGATGGTCACCGCACATGGTATGGGCGTGATGGAAGTTGAAGCGCAGTTATCGATTCACGACATGCAGACCCTTGCATCTAGTCTTGGAGAGTTTGGCCGTGATGCGAATGGGATTCCTCAGCCTGACATGACCTTCATTGACGCCTATATCGAACTAAGTAGCGGAAGCTTGAAGGCAACATGGCCTGCCAAAGTTGCCCGTATCAGTGAAACGGTTGACCCAAATCAGGCAACAGCGGGCGTGATTCTAGAAATCGCGCAAGACTACCGCAACCTCAATCCGACGTCTGCACCGCCACTGGTCAACGGTATGTTTGTCCGAGCGGTCATTGAAGGTCAGGCCAATCCAAGTTGGGTCATCCCTGAACGCGCTTTGCACGGTGACAAAATCTATCTGATGAATCAGGAAAACCAGTTGGAAATCCATGCTGTCGAAGTACTGTATCGCCGAGACAACCAAGTAGTCATCGATGGTGATTTTAGCCAAGGGGATCAACTGATTGTTAATGATCTTCTTCCTGCCATTGAAGGGATGCTGCTTAAAACAGCGAACAATAGCGATCAGGAGTCAACGCAATGATCCGATTCTTTGCCAAGCATCCGACAGCCGCCAACCTGATGATGCTCGCCCTATTAGTACTCGGCCTTACCTCATTACCCAACATCAAAAGGGAGACTTTCCCCGAGTTTGATCCACCCTATATTATGGCTGGCGTCGTCTATCCTGGTGCATCTCCTCAAGAAGTCGAGGAGAGCATCTGTGTAAGAATGGAAGATGCCGTCGATGGATTAGCCAATATTGAAGAGACCCAATGTGAAGCCGTTGAAGGTTCAGCGCGCCTGATCCTCAAGCTCAATGAGAAAGCCGATATTGGCCGGATGCTGGTTGATGTTCAGACTCAAATTAACTCTATCAATGACTTCCCTCAACAGATTGAGTCCCCTGTCGTTCAAGAACTAGACTGGAACGAGCCTGTCGTTGATGTCGCGATTACTGCCGATACCACTTGGCCTGAGCTAAAAGCGTATGCCGAACAGCTTAAACGAACGTTAAAGCTCGATTATGATGTTTCGTTGGTCGATGTAGCAGGCTTTTCGGATCACCAGTTTAGAGTCGAGCTTGATGGGCAAGCGATGCGTCAATTGGGTCTAAGTGTTGGCGATATCGCTGATCAGATTGGTCGTCAGAATATCAAGCTACCAAGCGGAAACGTTGAAACTCCCGACAAAAACTTCCTGATCCGTTTTGATGAGCGACGCATCACTCCACAAGAAATGGAAAGCATTGTTGTCGGCTCAGGCCCCAATGGATCGCTCATACGTCTTAGAGACATCGCAACCATCACTGATCGCTTCGAACTGGACGAACAAAAAGTGCTATTCGATGGCCATCCTTCTGCACTGCTTAAAGTCAGTAAAAACAAAGAAGATGATGCGCTGCGTATCAAAGAGCGTGTCGCCCTGTTTGTGGAAGAACAACAGGCGATTGCGCCCATGGGTGTCAAACTTGAGCTGACCAATGATCTCTCATCCGTACTCTGGGATCGCTTAACTATGATGGTACGCAACGGCTGGCAAGGTATTGTCTTGGTGTTTGCTACCATGTGGTTGTTCTTCACTCTTCGTTACTCATTTTGGGTTGCCGCCGGTTTGCCAGTCGCGTTTCTTGGCGGTCTGTTCTTAATGGCACAACTCGGACTGTCAATCAACATCATGTCGCTGGTGGGTCTTCTGATGGCAATAGGCATCATGATGGATGATGCAATCGTGATCGCCGAGTCTATCGCATCACACCTAGATCGTGGTGAAGAGGTGGATGACGCAGTGATAAAAGGGGTGAAAAAGGTTCTGCCCGGCGTTATCTCTTCGTTCCTAACCACTGTGTGTATCTTTGGCAGTCTGTTGTTTCTCGAAGGAGAGATGGGGGCGGTTCTGAAAGCCGTTCCGCAAGTGCTCATTTTGGTTCTAACGTTAAGCTTGGTGGAAGCATTTTTAATCCTGCCTAACCACTTATCCCATTCGTTACACCGAGAAAAAAACGATCAACCACCTGCTAAGTTCAAACAAACGCTCCTCGATAAGTTTGAGAACTTCCGTAACACCACCCTAGTCTATGGTGTCGAAAAAGTGGTCGAATACCGCTACGCCTTCCTCGGTAGTATCGTCGCGTTACTTCTGATTTCAATAGCCACCATTGCTGGTGGACTACTTAAATTCCAACCATTTCCAGAATTAGATGGCGATATCGCTGAAGCTCGTATCATTTTACCTCCCGGCTCGTCTCTCTCCCAGACCGAAGCTGTGGTCGATAAAATCGTCGCTTCCGCTCGTAAGCTTGATAAAGAGTGGAGTGAAACTGTCGAAAATGGCACACCGCTGATCGAGCATATTACCAGTCAGTTTAACGCCAACGCGGACGCCAACGAGTCTGGCCCTCATATCGCGACCGTCAGGCTTGACTTGCTCGGGGCAGAAAGCCGCAACACAGTCATCGATGAGTTTATTGCCGCATGGAGAAAAGATATTGGAGAGCTCGCCGATCCTATCTCTCTGGTATTTAAACAACCCACTATGGGACCAGGAGGACGAGCCATTGAAATCCGCGCCAAACATGATGATCTTAACGCCTTAAAAGCGGCCTCGATTGATATTCAGCAGTACTTAAAAGAGTTTGATGGCGTTCACGGCGTACTCGATGACATGCGCATGGGCAAGGAAGAGGTGCTCGTCAAACTAAGACCGGGCGCTGAAACCTACGGAGTCAATGGTCAGCTTATCGCCAACCAACTGAGAGCCGCTTTCTTTGGTCAAACGGCCGATGAGATTCAGGTTGGCGTCGAAAACATCTCCGTTGAGGTGCGATTAAATAAGGTTCAAGCGGGCGATCTGCAACAGTTAGCTAACTTCCCGATCATTGTCGCTGACGGTAGCCAAATTCCCTTGGCAACCATCGCGACGCTCGATTTCCAGAGAAACTATGTACGCATACAGCGCATTGACGGATTAAGAACCATCAGTGTTTTTGGTGACACAGACAATACCAAAGTCAACTCAACCGCTATCATCAATCAGTTCCAGAAAGATGAAGCGCCTAAGTTAATGGCTAAGTATCCGGGGCTACGCTTTGATTTTGAAGGGGAAGCAAAAGACACCGCAGAAACCAGTTCTTCGATGGCGAAAGGCTTCTTGCTCGGACTGTTCGGTGTATTCACCATCTTGAGCTATCAGTTCCGCAGCTACTTAGAACCGTTTGTGGTTATGCTCGCCATTCCACTCGCTTTTATCGGTGTAGTATGGGGACATATTCTGCTTGGTCACTCACTCAGCATGCCAAGTATGATGGGATTTGTTTCTTTGGCGGGGATAGTGGTCAATGACTCTATCCTGCTGGTGCAGTATATCCGTCACCATGTGGATGAAGGAGACAATGTCCATAACTCAGTTGTAAAAGCGAGCAGAGAGAGGTTCCGCGCGGTTTTCTTAACGTCGATGACTACGGCTGCGGGTTTGCTACCACTGCTCACTGAAACCAGCTTGCAGGCGCAAGTGATTCAACCACTAGTGATCTCTATCGTCTTTGGTATTTTTGCCTCCACACTTCTAGTGTTGTTTATGATCCCCGCCGCCTACGCCGTATTGGCTGACTTCGGTTTGGTTCATAAACATCAAGAAATCTGATAGTCGAAACATTAAAATAAAAATAAGCCAGACAAGATGCCTGGCTTATTTTTTATCTATCGAGATCATTGCTCAAGACGTGGTTTGTGCCTTCGCTTTCGCTCGTGGAAACAGGCGTTTTAGCTTGCCAAACACGCCTTTGATATCCTCCAACATCAAATAGAGACATGGTACGAGAACCAGCGTCAGCAGTGTTGCAAACAAAACGGCGAAACCGAGTGCGACCGCCATAGGTATGACAAACCTTGCCTGAAGACTGGTTTCAAACATAATCGGCAGTACACCAACAAAGGTAGTAATGGAAGTTAGTATGATGGCTCGGAATCGAGCACAGCCAGCTTCTATCACGGCTTCTTTGATCGTCACGCCTTGCGCTCGAACCTGATTGACATAATCTGTCATCACCAAGGAGTCGTTAACCACCACCCCCGCGGCAGCGATAAGACCAAATGTCGACATCATGCTCAGATCGAGTCCAAACCAATAGTGTCCCCAGATAGCCCCAGTTAGACTAAACGGAATGACAGACATAATGATCAGCGGCTGAGTGTAGCTCTTGAGCGGCACAGCCAGCAGGATATAAACAATGATCATGCCAGCGACAAAGAAGATTTTTTGCTCATTTTGCTGAGCTTGTTGCTCTTCTATCGAGCCACCAAGTTGGCTCTTAACGCCGGGATAAGATGTCAAAATGTCTGGAATGATTTCATCGGTGATCTGACCAACAACCTGATTCGGCTCAACCAGTTCCTCATCAATAGAACCATAGACATACACACTGCGATAGCCACCTTCTCGTCGAATACTGCTCACGCCAGGTTGCTGATTAATTTCGACCACATCCCCCAGCATCACCTTTTTGCCTTCTGGAGTCGTAATGACGGCATATCGCAGTGAAGAGAACGCTTCACGAGTCAACTGTGGGTAGCGAACCATTACTTTAATTTCTTCACCATCGCGCAGCACTCGTTGTGCTTCGCCACCGTAAAAACTCCCACCGACCTGAGTGGCAATATCGAAGAGATCCAGACCGAGATCGTAGGCAACTGGTGCGAGAGAGAGCAGAACTTCCTGACTACCCGCATCAATAGATGAAGAGATATCAAACAAGCCTTTCTGCTGTTGCAGAGTCAAAATCAGATCGCGTCCAGCCGCATTCAGACTTTCAATATCCGACCCATAAAGCAAGAATCCGAACTCATCCCCTTTCTCATCATCGTTAACGTTGTCAGATACATTGAGCATCTTGAGCCCTGGGATATCTGGCAGACGTTCGCGCCATCTTCGCGCCAACTCAAATGTGGTAAATGGTCTCAGTTCCTCATCAACCAAAGGAATCACCAAGCGCCCCTCTTTTCTACCCTGACTAAAGGTGAGGATGTCACGAATCATTTTCTGACCCGTCTCTTGTTCGATCTCTTTATCAATCGTCAGAACCGTCGATTCGATGAGTTTCAACGCGTCTATCGTCTGTTCGCTAGAAACATTGTCGTTCATCACCAACTTAATACTTGGGAAATCATGAGGTACCTTAGGTGACGGGACGATTCGAACGTAACTCGCCATCACCATAGCGATACTGATAACGAGTATCGCGACAAAGCCAGCAAACACACTCCAACGCCAGTAGGTACAGGTTGTGACAAAACGTTTGTACGGCCCATTGATGAATGCAAAGAAACGAGTATTGAATCGATCTCGCCAACTGCCTTTCTTGATTGGAGTGAAATTAGAATGTGCCAAGTGCACCGGAAGAATCAATTTCGACTCAATCAAACTAAACAACAAACACAGAATAACAATCGACGCGATACCAAAGAAGAAGGCGCGTTCAATACCTTTAGACATCAAGAACGGAGCGAATACTGCCATGGTGGTAAGAACACCAAAGGTCGCTGGAGTCGCGACGCGTTTTACGCCTCGAACCACATTTTCAACCCCGCCACCTTTTTTCTCGATTTCACTATAAGCACTCTCGCCAATCACTATCGCGTCATCGACAACAATACCCAGCACCATAATGAAGGCAAACAGTGAAATAATATTGATACTGACACCAATCGCAGGCATCACCATCACCGCGCCGAGGAAACAGACAGGCAGACCGATCATCACCCACATTGCTAACTTAACGCGCAAGAATAGACTAAGCATGAGTGCGACCAAAACCGCACCTTGCAGTAGGTTCTTCAACATCATGTCTAAACGCGCATTCAGATAATAGGTCATATCAACCAGAGTTTTGATCTTCAGATCGGCTGGCAACGTTTGATTCTTTTGCTCAATATACGCTTTGACTGACTCCGCAACAGCGACCATGTTTTGATCTTTTGTCGCCTTAACCGAAAGGTACATCGCGTTTTGACCCGAATACTTGAAGTATCGATCATCTTCGGTAAAGCCATCTTTAATCGTGGCGATATCTTGTAAAAGAACCTTGCCACCATTGTTACCAATTTTGACTGGGATATCGCGGAACTCTTCACCGCTGTAATACTGATTCTCTATTCGTACCGAGATCATTCCCGCATTGGTGCGCACTTCACCCGCAGAATAGTTCGCTGAGTAACGCTTAATCGCGTTGCTAACGTCATTGAGCGTTAAACTGTACTTTTGCAGCACTTGAGGTTCGATTTCTATGGCGATCTCGTAATCAGGCGCCCCTAAATCAACCAAAGCCACATTCCCCAGTTGTAGCAACTCATCTTCAATCTGTTTAGCAATCGGCTTTAGCTCAAGTAAACTGCGATCACCCACCAGAGCCATCTCAATGACATCTTGACGCCACTCGTATTGGTAAACCTGAATCGGCTCCATGGCATCTGGGAAGTTCGAAGTGGCATCGACCTTCTGCTTAACCTTATCGAGAACATCATCGATATTCTCATTTACGTTCACTTCCAGCTCAATGTTACCGCTACCACGATATGCCGTGGATACCGCTTTTTTAATTCCCGTGACATCCTTCAACGACTCTTCAAGTTTGATTAGGATGCTCTCTTCAATTTCTTGTGGTGACGCCCCCGGATACTGTGCGCTGACATTGATGTAGTTGACCTCAATGTTGGGGAACATTTGTCTTTGTATGAAGAAAAAACTCACCGTCCCGACGATAAGAATGAACACCATCAGCAAGTTTGCCGCCACAGGGTTGTTGGCGAAATAGGCAATCAGCCCTGTTTGTTTCGTCTCTTCCATGCTCAAACCCTACATGCTTGATTGGTTAGTTTTCGCAGCAACTTCGACCTGTAACCCTTGCTGCGGATACTCAGGCACAGTGAGGACTAACATGTCATCATCATTTAATCCCTGATTGATCAGCATGAACTCTTTTTCTGCACGCAACACATTAACGGTTCTTGGTTCTAACTGATTGTTGTCATTAACCACCCAAACCTGACGATTGTTAACCAGTTCTTGCGGCAGACGGTAAATATGCTTCAGCTCTTTGCCTGCGAACTGCACCTCGACATAAGAACCGAATTTCATCGCGGGCTGATCACTATCAATGGCGTAAGGATTCTCGACGCGAACCACCATATTGATCATCCTTGTGCTGCTATCTACTACACCGAGGTCACGGTCGATAACACCTTCACGGAAGGTATTTTCGATACCGCGCTGAATGATCTGAGCTGATGTTCCTGCGTAGTCTTGTGGCAAGAAAGCACTGTCAAAGCCCGCGATTGGAATATGCACTTCTCCCGCTTCGACGTTATTTAACGTTGCGACGTGAGCACCCGCAGTGATGAATTGACCAACACCAATATCCCTCGACACTACCAGTGCATCGTAAGGTGCGATGATCTGGCAGTTTTCTAAATCACGTTTCGCTCTTTTTAGCTCGGCCTGTGCAGATTTCACTTGGGCATTGGCACTGAGCAGTTGCGGTTTACGGAGATATAAATCTGTGACCTGTTTTTCAGGCATACTCTTCGCTTGACGCTTTGCGACTTCGGCTTTTGCTTTCTCCTCGATAAGCGCTGCTTGTGCACTCGCTAACTGAGCTTCAGCCTGCAATACCGCCGCTTGGTAGTTGTCGTTTTCAATACTGAATAGGACCTCGCCTCGTTTTACAATACCACCAACGACAAAGTTGGCGTGCCAGCTGATTACCTCACCTGACACCTGGGCTGAAAGTTGAGTGACTTCCACAGGTCGAAGCTCGCCGTGGCTAGTAATCACGACCTTATGGTCACTCGATTGAACTTTAGAAACGGTGACGACTGGTGGCGCTTTGGGTGGCTTACTCTCTAGTGACTCTGGTGCACTTGAAGCGATAGCTGAGTAGCCCGCATAAGCAGCCCCTAACGTGATAAATGGCAGTAACCAACGTAACGGCTTAGTTGTCATGTGAATTCCTTATCCGCTTGTAATAATACATTTGTGCAATCTCGGCTGACTTCACCGAGTATTAGAATTTATATACGTATGTAGAGAGGTTTTGCACCAATTCAGCCCACACTATACACCCAATAAATGACGTCCATAATAAATCCTTATCAATTCTCATTTTTGTTCATACATTGAATACCTAACTAGGCAATAGCAATTGCAGTGCCAAAATTAACTCTCTGATAAATAAAAGCTTCCACAGGACTAATCAATACTTACTAACTATGCAGTTGGTGAATGTAATCACTAGTAGGTGAAATTTACCTACTAGTGATTACAATAAAACCTGATGAGGCAAATATGACTAACAAGGAAGTCGTCAGATGAAGCGAGTCATTCTATTTGATTGGGGTAACACCCTAATGGTTGGTGATTCACTGTTTAGCTCAGCTATTAGAACAAAAATGGTCACTGGCACTTTACCTCAACTTAGGTTGAGGTTTTATAGTTTCGTCCTAAGCTAGGTATCAACATCAAAAAGGACAACAAGTGAAAACATTGATTCTATTCTCAAGCGCAAACAAACAAGGAAATACGGCTAAAACCATTGATGCGGTCAATCGCAGCCACGAAAGCGAGATTATCGACATTGATGAGCTGGTGATCACTCCCTACAACTACCAAAATGACTATCCTGCCGATGACTTTTATCAATTGGTCGATAAGATGCTCGCGGCTGACAACATTGTGTTTGCCTCTCCGGTATATTGGTATACCGTGACTGCGCCGATGAAAGCCCTGATCGATCGTTTAACCGAGTTGCTCGATGTTGCCGAACTAAAGCCCAAAGCGCGGGCGCTTGAACATAAGCGTGGGTTCTTAGTGACCAGCTCAGGTAGAGCGCAAATATGCCCAATATTTCATGGGCTGTTTCACGGTCTATTTGATTATTTTAATATGGAGTTTACTGCGACTCTGCACGCCGCTTGCAATGATGGCTACTCTTTGTCTGACCAGGATTTGCAGCACTTCACTAACGCCTTGAGTCATAGCCAATCCCATTGCTAAATAAAAAAGGCTTAGCCGAAGCTAAGCCTTTTTCTATGCTGTTGTTGCTTGGGGTTGATAACGACCCGGCTTGTGGTTCATTGCCAGAATCAAGTTGGTCGCGACTGCGCCCATTACCGACAGAGCAATCAACGAAATATCGACAATAAACAAAGACATGATCACAATCGTACAGTCTAATGCCATTTGCACTTTACCTGCACGAATACCAAATCGCTCCTGCAGAAACAGCGCTAAAATATTGAATCCACCTAAGCTCATCTTGTGACGGAATATCACCAGCATCCCAATACCGATCATCCCACCGCCAAGAAGCGCCGCATAAAATGGGTCAATGCGGGCAATCTCTATTACATGGTGTAAGTGGTCAACCGCGAATGAAACAATGGTAACGGCAATGAAGGTATTGAGCGTGAATCGCCATCCCATTCGGGTGACAGATAAAATGTAAAACGGCAAATTGAGCGCAAAAAAGATTTGACCGAAACTGAAATCACTCACCTTAGTCAGGAAGATTGCCAATCCCGCAGTACCGCCTGTCAGCAGACCGACTTTATTGAAAAAGATAACGCCCAGTGAGACCAGAGCACTACCCAAAACAAGCGCAAGTAAGTTTTCGCGCAAACTATGTTCTTTATCCATTTAGACTTCCTATCCATTAGTACCAAAATCGAAATAGACATAACGATGACGTATTTCGATGGGCAATCAGATTCACAAACCAGTGAATCAAACCCGCATAAGATGTCGATTAATGACAAAAATGTCGAGATCTGACAGGAAATCACTTGTAAGGACTGTGTTAAACAAAATGTACACTAGACGCTAAAGTTACTTGGAGCGTTGTGATAAATTGACCACATTTGACTCTGAAGAGGCTGCCGGCTTATTGGCCTTCTCATCCCCACTGCGACCTTTCGCGCTATACATCGCTTCGTCAGCTAAGCTGAGCAATGAATCTTTATCTTTGGTCTGTTCAGGATAATGGCTAACACCAACACTCGCCCCAATAACGAGCGTGTGGCCGTCAAATACAATCGGCTGACTGATGACATCTATGATTTGCTGAACTTTTTTATCGACAATGGACAGATCGTGAAGCAAGTCTAAGCAGATAACAAACTCATCCCCACCTAAACGACCAACAAAGTCCGACTCGCGTACACTCTCTTCTAATCGCTGCGCAATGTTGACTAACACCACATCACCAGCATCATGACCATAGGTGTCGTTAACTTGTTTGAACTCGTCGAGATCAATAAACAGCAACGCCAATTTACAGCCACTGCGATTAGCTTTGATCATCGCATTCTCAAGCTGTTTATCAAATGCGCGGCGGTTCATTAAGTTGGTGAGAGGATCATGTTCGGATAAGAACAGCAGTTGCTCCTGCTTATGTTTGAGCTGTCGAGTCTGTCTGAGCACTTCTTCTTCAAGCTCTTTACGCGTGACCGTCGAACGACACAACGAGACGGTCATTTGATTAAAAAAGCTGGCGATAACACGAAACTCACTGTCCATTTTTACCGCTTCAACCTTGGTGTCCAATTTCCCCTTAGCAAGATCGATGATCGCTGCTTTCATTGCTTCTGCACCCGATTTAAAACGGAACAAAATTAGCCAAGCGGTGACGCTCACTAAAATGGAACAGATGATCAGCCACGCAGCAGCTGTCGCCATAACACTCTGTAAATTGGTGACATTACGATTCAAGACAAGCTGATGAACGTAAGCGAGCTCCTCTGTCATGTTTTGGACAATCATGTTGTAGCGCGAATGCAGCAGGTTACGTGCATTGATATCGTCAGAATCCGTTTCTTTGCGTCTACCAGAACCATCAAAATAGAGCTCTTTTTCTTGCAGTAGCAAAATATGAAGGCTTCGGTTCATGTGTTGAATGTTGTCGAGGAGAATGTTGCTACTCTTATAAGCGGTGAGTTTAGTGTCCAACTCAGCGTGTGCGATCTCGACCTGATGCAAACTTGGCTGGTCACCAAACTGTTTAAACACCCATAATTGGCTGCGCAATAAATCGACGCACAGTTGTAGCTCAATAAGCTGATCCAGCTCGAATTTCGTTAGCTTCTGTTCGGCATGTATCTTTGAGAAAGAGATAACAATGAATAACGTCAACATCATCGTTGTCGTTGAAAGGATAAACATTTTCTTGAACAGAGAATCCAACATAGCGTCAATCCCTCAGTTCCATCGCTTGCTGATACGGATAAGGGTAAAGTAGCTCTCTGAAATCCGGCGGCGAGTTTTCGACTAACCCCATTTCAATCGCCCAGCGAGATTGTAATTGCAAGTTTGAGAGTAGCGAATTACCCAAGGATAAGCGAAACAGGTAGTCCTGCCATGTCCACTTGACTTGGCTAGGCGGAAGGTCAAGTCGTGTCGCGATCATCGCAATCGCCTCCTCTGGGTTGCTGTTTATCCATTCAATCGCCTTATCAAGAGCCTGTAGTAAGCGGGTCGGCTCATCACCAACAAACTCTAGATAAGGTGAGCGAGCAATCAGGTTAAATGACAATTGATAGATCCCTTTAACCCCTAGATTCGCGACATCCGCAACAGAGAATAAATCCGCTTCAAAGCCCATTGGTTCCCATGCCGATATCGCATCAACTCGATACGAAAGCAGTGCCGGTACCATCTCGTGTGGTTGCAAATAGACTTTCTCTACGGGCATATGCTTGAGATTGTTGCTGATAAGTACCGAGTCGAAATAGAACTCACTGGCCGTGCCCTTGATGATGCCTACCCTACGACCTTCCAACTCGTTAACGCTATGAATACTGGCAGGCACGAGTGTGAGAAGTTTGAGGTCGTTGTCTGATTCAACAAAGCTGACAAGCAAAGAAAGATCATCACGCTGAAAGCTTTGGAACATCACAACAGACTCCGATGCCGTTGCATAGTCAACATTGCGATCTAGCATCAGGTTTGTACAAGCGGCACCACTCGAACAAGGGTGTAAGCTGACATCTAGATTAAAGGATTTAAAAAAGCCCAGTTGGTCAGCAACCAAAAAAGGCGATGATAAGGGTGTTAGAGAAACCCCTATTCTTATTTTTGAAGAGGTCGTCATCTGACTCATCTTCACTTCGTTTATCACGCCCCAAGCTACCGCGCACAACATAAGCACAGAAGCACTAAGCGCCAATTTATTATTCTTTATAAAAGGTATCATTGGCAGATCCATTTGCATAAGAAACCTAGCACATATAAATTTAGCCTATGAATTAAAAAAGTGAATCAAGAGCTCAAGTTTTTCAGATTGTCATGAATAATTTCTTTAAAACTTAACGCCAGTTCACAAAAATCAGCCCTTCCGACCCGCAAGCGATATTCCCCCTTCGTCTTACCCGTTCTCTTTTTCTTCATGCTTCCTGTTATATCTGTGCACAGATTCGCTTGACGAATGATCACTATTCCTAGGCAGCGGAATTTGTTTTAATTGCCAGTCTAAATCGACCAACGGAGCCATGTTTTGTTACACGAGATCTATATTGCAGGCGGATGTTTATGGGGTGTGCAAGAGTTTATGCGCCATTTACCCGGCGTTGTCACCACTGAAGCTGGTAGAGCCAATGGCACCTCAAGCACAACCTTGGGGCAATATGATGGCTACGCAGAATGTGTTCGTACTGAGTTCGATCCTGAATTGCTCTCTGTTGAACAGTTAATGGATTATCTGTTCGAGATTATCGATCCTTATAGCGTTAACCAGCAAGGAGAAGACATCGGTAAGAAGTATCGTACCGGTGTTTACAGCCGAGATGAGCAGCACTTAAATCAAGCCCGCCAGTACATTGCTGCGCGTCCTGACAGCAAGAAAATTGCAGTTGAAGTGATGCTGCTGACCAATTACGTCAAGAGCGATGACGAGCACCAAGATCGATTAACTCGATTTCCAAATGACTACTGTCACATTCCCGTCAATGTGCTGCATAAATATCGTAAGTAGTCAGCAGAGCAACCGCGCGTAAATCAACTGACATTGACGTTAAAAGCGACATTACCCTGTTTTAATGATTTAAGATCCAGTAAGTTAGTCTAAGTTGTATAACGCTATTCAAGGATTGAAATGTTTCAACAAGTGGTCGGGATTCTCTTCCCTGTGTTCGCGCTGATTGCCGTTGGCTTTTCCGTTGGTAGATGGCTTAAACCCGACTTTAGGCCGATTAACCGTATAAATATGGATGCGTTCACCCCTGCGTTGGTATTTTCATCGCTGGTCGCTATGCCTCTGGATACTGAGCAAGTGCCGCTTTTAAGCGCTGCCGCCATCGCGGTGCTGTTACCTGGCATCCTCATGCTCCCCGTATGCAAACTCACCAAGCTAAACTATAAAGCTTGGGCGCCTCCACACATGTTTCGTAACAGTGGCAACCTCGCTATCCCGTTGTTCACTTACACTTTCGGAGACAGTGCGCTCGGGTCAGCGGTTTTACTGTTTGTGGTTTCGGCTTGCCTACATATTAGCCTCGGTTTAGCACTCCTCAGTGAAGGTAACCCTTTCAAACAGATCGTAAAGATGCCGATCTTTATCGCGGCAAGCTTAGCGCTAATCCTTAACGTTTCCGATATCGGTGTATGGACACCACTCTATGAAGCGACCTCGTTACTCGGTCAGGCGGCTGTTCCTGTCATGCTGCTTTCGCTTGGAGCACAGATGTGTAACCTAAGGTTGAGCGGCATAAAAGTGGGAATCTTATGTACGTTGCAATCACTGGCAACCGGTGCAGCTGCTTTCACGGTGATCTATCTATTCATTCCTCTACCGCCGATGCAGCTACAAATGATGGTGCTCTTTACCATGCTACCACCAGCGGTGATGAACTATCTGTTTGCTGAGCGCTTTCAGATAGAGCCAACGAAAGTCGCGTCAATGGTGCTGTTCAGTAACTTCTTTAGTGTGCTGACACTACCAATGTTACTCGGGTTCGCCCTCTCCTTGTGACCACTCTTCAGGGTTGGTGAGCATGGTTTTACCTTTGAACGTTTCAGCACGAATATCTTGAGGGTTGTAGATAGCACAGGATTCCATAGACAAACAACCACAGCCGATACAGCCACCTAGATCATCTTGAAGAGCTTTAAGCTGCTGAATTCTGTGCTCCAAACGCTCTTTCCATCCGGATGCCATCTGCTCCCATTCCTGACGGCTAGGAGCCTGATGCTTAGGCAAATGACCCAGTGACTCCGCAATTTCCTCCAGCGTTAGTCCGACTTCCTGAGCGGCTTTAATCACTGCGATACGCCTCAGTACGCTGCGATGATAGCGACGTTGATTGCCCTGATTTCTCCAACTGAAGATCAATCCCTTTTGCTCATAGAAGTGTAGCGCTGAAACTTTGACTTGCGCTCTTTTCGCCACTTCTCCCACACTCATTTCCATATTGCACTCCAAATAAATTAAAATTCGCGCTTTACCTCAAGTTAACTTGAGGTTTTACAGTAGCACTAACTCAGTCAAATTACATAAGGATATTTCGATGAGACTAGTGACGAAAAATAGAACTTTGCCTTACCTTTCAGGGCGCTTTTTTGATGGTATTTCATCCGGTCTTTTCATGATGGCTTTGCCGTGGATCATGTTAAGCACACCCGACATGGGAACATTCATTGCCTTGGTTGCTCTCACCTGTACCGCAACATCATTTGTCCTCACGCCATTTTTTGCGACCTTAATTGATCGTCACTCACGGAAATTATTGCTGATCCTTGTTCAAGTGGTTCAGTCTCTCACCGCAACCAGCGTATTGGTCGCATACCTTATTAATCTCGACTCTCACTGGCTCCTCGCCGGTGCTCAATTGGTGTTTTGGGTCAGTAGCAATTTAGCCTGGTCGACGAACAACGCGTTTACCCAAGAGAACTATCAGCGTCATGAATATGCTTCGATTTCAGGTAAGCAAGAGATTGTAATGCAGGCGACAACCCTTGGTGCTGGTGCATTAGGCGTCGTGTTACTGCAAAGATGGGGAATGGTCGAATTTGCAACGTTTGCCGCCATTGCATCGGCTATCGCTGCTGTGAGTTACATTGTCACACCATATCAACAGCAACTGCGTAGCAACAACCAAAACTCTTTTGTCGAACAGATGAAAGAGAGTCGTACCATCTTTGCTCAACAGCCACACTTCTATGCTTTTCTGCTGATGTCATGCCTTTCTTATCCAATTCTCACTTTCTTAGGAAAACTTGTCCCAATTTGGTTTGCTGAGAATGACATTTCCGGAGACTGGTATGCGGGCTATAACATCACCTTTGGTTTTGGTTCTTTGCTGACGGGTATATTCGTCAGCAGACTGCTCTCACTCAGCTCACATCAAACGACCATGCAATACTCAATGGCTCTCGTAGCGGCGTCCTTAGTGGGTATGAGCATCGCGACACACCCAATGTACATCCTTATGATGACGTTAGTGTTTGGATTTTTTAATGCCTTAAATCGTATCGCTCGCACTAATTGGATGCATCATACGATTGATGTCAGTCAGCGTGGCAGAGTCGAGGGTGGATTGGTGCTATTCTCCACATCTGTACAAAGTGTCAGTTACATCCTGATTGCGTATTTGGCGCGATACGATATGACTCAATGGGGCTTTGCTATTGCAGCGTTTACTATGTTTTTCGCGGTATTGGTCATGTCTCAACTCAACCGCTCTCGCGCTTTACAAGCTCAAATTGCCAACTGAACCCATATTGTCTCTCTCCAATTAAAAACCAAAGAGGCACACGGAGGTACCTCTTATATTTTCAGCCAATAGCAAATGAGCTAAGAGAGTTTAAAACGAGCGACGATATCACTCAGTGTCTGATTCATCTCTGATATTCTCTGCGCCTCTTCTAATGCTTGTTGTCCATTGGCATCCAACTCGCCAACAATGTCATTGATTGCGCTCATATTGCGGCTTAACTCTTGAGTAACGCTACTTTGCTCTTCTGCGGCTGTCGCAATTTGGGTACTGAGGTCGTTTATATCCGTCACAAATTGACTCATCACATCGAGACTTTCTGCTACTTCACCAGCCCCTTGCGCAGTTTGGGCGCACTTCTGTTTGGTCGATTCCATCGAATCCACCACGGATTGGCTGCCACGTAACAAGCTTGCTAACGCCGCTTCAATTTCTTCAGTACTGGTTTTGGTTCGGCTAGCAAGGTTGCGCACCTCGTCGGCCACCACAGCAAAACCACGCCCCTGCTCCCCTGCCCGTGCCGCCTCAATGGCTGCATTTAGCGCCAGTAAATTGGTCTGTTCAGCGATATCGCCAATCACACCAAGGATGGTATTAATTCCATCCGTCTCGGCCGCCATATTATTTACGTTTCCGGATGCCGTGCTTACGTCTTCGACTAACTCTTGAACATTTTTCTGCGCTTGTGTCACGGTATTCTTAGAAGCACTACTCGCCTCACTCGCTTTATGAGTCAATTGCGCCGTATTCGCCGCATCCGTTGCCATCGAATCAGCCGTAGAGTTCATTTCCTCAATGGCTGTCACCACTTGCTCTGTCTCTTGAACATGATTTTGGAGAATAACGCTATTCCTCTGACTCTGATCTTTCATCCGATCGACATTCTCATTGAGATTTTCCGTCATCTGGCGAATCTCTAACATCATGGTCTGCAGGCTACCGATAAAGGAGTTAACACTTTCCGAGATCTCTCCCAAGTCGTCTTTCGTTTTGACTTCGATGCGCTGAGTGAGATCGCCGTTTCCTTGGCTCAAACCAAGCATGGTCTGTTTCAATACTAAAATGGGTCGGTAAAGAACCTGCATAATTAGCATTGCTAGTATGACACTCACCATGGTTGCTATGGATGCCGTGGCGATCGCGGCTTGTTTCGCCGAAACCAAATCAGAGAAAACAACTTCTTTCTCCAGCCCAGTAACGAAGTACCAACTTTTACCTGCAACATTGATTTTGTGCGAAAAAAATAGTTTTTCGACGGAGTCAATCTGACCTTCAAATACCGCCTCATTCACTCCGATTGACTGGCGAGCAACGTTTGCCAACCAAGCGTATTTGTCTGCCTTCTCTCCCGCTTTAACCAGAGAGAGAGAAGAAGCGAGAACGGTATTATCGTGATTAAGGATCATCGCGAATGCACCAGGAATATCGTTGGCACTTTTAACGATTTCGTTGAGAAACCCTAGCTGCATATCGACTGAGATCATGCCACTCAGTGTCTTGCGCACTATCGACACCCAGTAGGTGTCCCCGTCACTGCTTAAATAGGGCTCCGTCATTGCGGCCGTTGGACTTTGTCTTCCGAGCTGATACCAACTTCGAGTTGTAACGTCACCATTGTATTTGTGATTCGGCCACGTGTTTGCTGTCTGGTTCCAGTAGGCATCACCATTGGTAAATGCCACCACTGAACTGTTAAGGTTCATTCCACCCGCTATCAAGTGAGTCAAATCAATGAACTCTTGTTCACTGCCTGTGATGGGTTGATTCGCAAACAACGCCCCAACTTTGTCCAAACCCGCCACTTTTTCATTCAGTTTGCCACCGACCTGCTCAGCTTGAGCTTTGACATACTCCTGATTGCTTCTAGTGATCAGATCAACCAATGTCTCTTTCTGCTTAATGTATGAAACATAGCTCGACACCGTCACAGAAAACACCACCAGTGCGATGATCGATATAAGCAGTAACTTCCTAAATCCTAAATTTCTCATTACAAATTCCTTATTCACTCTATTGCCATAACGACTACAGAGCAGAGCCAATCACTCGAATTTATTATTAAATCTGTAAGTAAATTGTGGTAGGAATATGGTAAAGATCCAGCCTAGAACGCGAGTTCATGACGCATGATTGTCATTTCTTGGTTTGACAAGCATAAAATCGCCATCAGGCACAAAAAAAGCAGCCCCTAGAGCTAACTCCTATCACTTAACGTGTTTGGAACGAACTGGATAGCGAGTCTTATTCATACGAACGGTCCTTGATTTGGGCCGTTTTTTTCGCTCTGGCAGAATGTAGCGCTTCACTCGCTCTCGCATCGCCCTTAACTTTTTAGGGATCGA
>NZ_JATABH010000032.1:0-40025 GCF_036533775.1 Vibrio sp. M260112
GTAAGTGAATCAGGAGAAGCGAAGTCATCAACATCAATAAGCCAGTGAGCCAACATAAAAAATACCCTCAAATATGAAATGTTTGAGGGTATTTTCAACCAACCACAGGATCGTTCAACTGATCATTTACTTAACTGATCGGAGTTATCACAGAAGTGAGGCTTTTATCAACATACGTGATTCGTGGGATTACAAGTCTAGGTTATGCTTACCGTGAGACATTTTTGCTTTCAAGTAACCTTGGTTACCATCTTTAACGTGAGCAGAAGTATTGACAACCTGTTCGATCTCAATGCCGAATTGCTTAAGATCGTTTACTTTCTTAGGGTTATTAGTCACTAAGCGAATTTTATCAATGCCGAGTGCCTTTAGCATCTGTGCGGCTTCGGTAAAATCACGCAAATCATCACCAAAACCAAGGTGATTGTTCGCTTCGTAGGTGTTCATGCCTTCGCTTTGCAGCTTGTATGCGTCTATCTTGTTGTATAGACCAATACCGCGACCTTCTTGTCTTAAGTAAAGGATAATACCGCCAGATTCCGCCATGCGGTTAATCGTCTCATCAAGTTGCTCGCCGCAATCGCAGCGGGATGAATGGAATACATCGCCTGTAAGACATTCAGAATGCATGCGAACCAGCGGGGTTTGCTGAGTTTGATCGGCATGTTTAAAAATGACAGCAACATGCTCTTTTTCGGTTTTCAATCCATGGAAAGAAAGAAGTTCTGCATCGATACTGCTGTTAGCACCGACTTTGAATTCGACTCTGGCTCTTACTTCCGCCATATTTTTACTCACTTGGGTTTCTTGATATTTTAATTCTGTCGCTGCATTCATTGATAATGCTCCACTTGAAGATAACTATGGGGACTCTTACTCTAGAATTCAACGATTAGATCACAATTGTTATAATATAACACTTGATATTTATGGCAATAAAAAACCTCGACGATCAGAAATCGCGAGGTTATCAATATTCAATGGTATGACTACAGGGGCAGACGTGTTTAATCTTGTTGGTTCTTCCACACAGAAAGTTCAATCCAACATGCTTCTAACTCTCGCACCTCTTCATCTGTCAGAAGCGACAAGGTCGGCTTGGATTGCGGAAGCGCGTAAGCTTGAATTGCACTTATATGAGCATAAAAATCTTCGCGTAATTTAGATATGTTCATGGTCACTGCTTTTCCCTAAGACTCTATGGTTTGTAGAAACTACACATTGAATTAATTTGTCTAAAAAATGATACCAAAATACTAAATCCACGCAAAATTTAGGCTCTTTTTTGGGATGCAAGTCACGAAATTTCATTGATCAAACTCTTTACTTTTCCGGCAATTATTGGATCCAGCAATGATCTTTTAAAACAGTTCCACATCGTCATTCAAGTTACCATTTCGATTGGATTATCCCCTTCATTGCAACATATTTGATTACGCCCTTGCTCTTTAGCGTTGAATAGAGCGCTATCGGCATGAGTATAGACCCGACTTTGAGACAGTGACACATATAGCATATAAAAAGAGCAGCCATTGGCTGCTCTTTTTATTTTCGAAATCCCATTTTGACATTGCCTTTGGTATCAAACCAAAGCGCTTCGCCACGGCGACGACCGATTAAAATTGGACCATCATCGTAAAAAAGAAAATTCTTCCAGTGCTTCTTAAACACCGACCATTTGGTCTCAATGATATTGTACTTCTCATAGCAAAAGTACACCGTAACGTCGTCTTGCCAGTCAATAAAAGCGTCAACTGCCGCAGGCAACGCTTCATCATCGGACTCCCAAGCAGACATCCAGTCCACCGTCTCTTTCCAGTTAGATTCTTTCATCGGCCAGTCACTAGAGCTCAAACGCTCTGAGTCAGGACTTTGAGCACTGATGTTTTCTTTCCATAACTGAGACGCTCGGGCTTGCGACATCGGTTTGATTGATTCTAAGTCAGCCTCGGGTACTGGCATAGATTGGTGAGTAAAAATCCATTTTCTTTGGTATTGGTCCAAAGTTTGGTATGACATTAATATTCCTCTTAAAGCGTTATGCTTTTAGCCAGCCATTGAGAGTCGCATCATTAATAATTTGCTGCGCTTTTTCCCATAGAGCCTCAGAGCCGTACTCTATTTTTTGATTCACTGTTAGCGCTTGTTGTCGTGTAACACCATGCTCTTGCCAGCTTTGCCCCTGGTTATGGTAGTTCAAAAGCATTGGAATAATTCTGTCCAATGCTTTGGCAAATTTAGCATCTGCTGACGTTGCAGATTCAAATTCTAGCCACAGTTCTAGCAAAGACTGACCTTGGTCACTTGGCAGCATACCGAACAAACGTTGGGCTGCTTCAAGCTCTTTCTGCTCTTGCTGTGCCGACGCGGCAACATCATAGACAAAGGTATCACCTGCATCAATTTCTACCACATCGTGAAGAAGCAACATTTTCACCACGCGAGAAATATCTACCGGTTGATTGGCATGTTCTTCCATTAAGATCGCCATCAAAGCGACATGCCAACTGTGTTCAGCACTATTTTCTAGCCTTCCTTCAGCGATTTTGACTCGGGTGCGTCTCAGTACGGATTTAAGCTGGTCAAGCTCCATGAGCAGAGCCAACTGTTGTTCTAATCTTGAAGCGCTCATACTTGTGTCCAATTCGGATTAACTAATGACGTTAAACAATGATCTTCCCATTGCCCATCAATGAGCAAGTAGTCTTTCGCAAAGCCTTCTTTTTGAAATCCTACCCTTTCCAATACCGCTTCACTGCGAACATTGCGCGGCATATAACTCGCCATAATGCGATGCATGTTCTGAATGTTGAACATGTAATTGACCGCTAATTTTAATCCTCGTGTCATCGCGCCTCTTCCCTGTGCACAGTGCGCTAGGGAGTAACCGACATTACACGCATGGAATGGGAACCGAGCGATATTGCTAAACGAGATTGTGCCTAACATTTCATTTGTCGAACGGTCAAGGATCAGCAAATAGTAGCCCAGCCCCATTCGATGAAGCTCAGCGAGTTTGATGAGTCGCTGAGTCCATCCGGATTCATCAAAAAAGGCTTCGTCTCGCTTGGGTTCCCAAGGTTTTAAATGCTCTCTGTTTGCAATAAAGTAATCTGAGATCAGTTTTCCATCCATAGGCTCTGCACTACGAACGACGATGTCCTCATCCCACTCAAAGACTTGGGTAGGGGTACTCACTCTTTCCATTTAATTTTTTCTTATTCCATATTCACGTAACTTGTTTGCCACCGAGGTGTGAGAAACATTGAGTCTCTTGGCGAGTTTACGACTAGACGGGAATGAGTGATATAAGCGTTCTAGCACCTGAGATTCGTACTCTTTCATGATCTCATCAAGTGAACCATCCAAACTCAATATCGGCCCATTTGATGTCGGAGTTTCGAGCTGAGGAAGATGGAAAAGATCCGCCGTCAAGTCGTCCGTTTCAAGCTCGGTCAAAGCGCGAAGCACCATGTTTTCAAGCTGGCGCATGTTACCTGGCCATTGATACGTCACTAACTGGTCAGCCAGATCCTCTGCGATGATCGGCTTCGATATGCCTAGTTGTTTTACGTACTTAGCAACAAACAATTCAAGCAGCGGTGCAATATCGTTTGAGCGTTCCCTTAACGGTGGAATAAGTAGTGTAAGCACGTTGAGACGATAAAAAAGATCTTCACGGAACACGCCTGACTCGGCTAAATCAGCCAGTTGATGTCTGGTTGAAGCAATCACCCTAACATCGACATGAACTTCATGCTCTTCTCCGACACGTCTAAACGTGCCATCTTGTAGCAATCGCAGTAATTTGATTTGCAGATGCGGGCTCATCTCCCCAATTTCATCAAGGAAAACCGTGCCGCCATTCGCTTGCTCAAATATACCTTTATGGCCTTGCTCATGGTTGAATGAACCCGGTGCGTGACCAAATAATTCAGTTTCAGCAACATCGTCAGGCATCGAAGCACAGCTCAAAACCAAGAACGGCTTAGAAGCGCGATTTGAACGGTTATGACATGCACGAGCTAGCATCTCTTTACCGGTTCCCGTTTCACCTTGAATGAGTAGCGGTTGGTCTAGCATTGACAGCTTCTTAGCTTGGCTAATCAGCGCCTTATGTCTATTTGACACCCCGACAAAATGCTCAAACCCAAGATTATTATGTAGTGGCAAAGAGTCATCAAATATCGCTTTTTCCTGTACGGAACGGATGATCATCACCGTACTCGCCAGCACAGACTCATTTGACTCATCACTGATATAGACAGGCATGATTTCCATCATGTAATCCAAACCACCGATGACAATATTTTCTCTCAATCGAGTTATCTTACCTTCAACCCACTTAGCGAAATTGAAGTTAGGCAACAACGAGGTGATCTGATGACCAATGATTTCCGCTTCTTCACGACTAAATAGGGTCAACGCGGCGTGGTTTGCCATATCCACATTGCCTTTTAAATCGATAGCCAATACCGGTTCTGGCAGGTTGTTAAGCAGAGAAATTAGCTCATTATTGTGGCGTTCAATTGGCATGAATTGGATTTTTCGAACGTCATTAACACCTGAGATACGGCGAATTTCAGCCATAAGCTCACTAAAGGTATCAAAGTCGATATCCGGACAGTTGAGGTAGATAATACCGCTCACATCGATTTCGATACCGCGAAGATCAATGTTTTTCGAAGCAAGAATATCGAGCAATTCACGAGTCAAACCAAGTCTGTCTTCACAAAAAACTTCTAGACGCACGTATGAGTTCCTAACTAAGGTGTCACGAAAAGTTGACAGTAGTTTCTACTAAGCCTAGATCCTCGTCAAGCAAACTGATATTACTTGCTTCACATTCGCACTATTTGATTGTAATAGCGGCGACTTTTTCAACGATTTGCTTGCGGATCGCCCCTAACCTAACTTGGCGCTCTTTGTTCCACGGTAAAGGTCTAAGTAAAGCCATCGCTTTGAGCCCCAACCTTGCGGTCAGAATGCCAACACCCAATCCTTGACCCGCTCTGGCAGAGACTCTTCCAGCGAGATCCATCGACATCAGATCCATACCTGCATCAACCGCCAGTTCACTCGCTCCAGCAGCGGCCATGTTGACCAGAGTCGCTTTGAACAATTTGAGTCTAGACCAGTAACCCAGCTCTACTCCATAAACGTCTGCGAGGTTGTCGATCATTTTGAAGTTTCGCCACGCGACAAGTAACATATCAGCAATGGCAAGTGGACTAATCGCCACCAAAGCCGCCGATTCCGTTGCATGCTGTGAGACTATCTTAGTGGCTATTTTATCTTGCTCTGCCACCACCATGGCGTCATACATTTCAAGCACTTCACTATCACTATGTGAACCATTGATGCTATTGATCCAACGGTCATAACTTGGTGACTCAGTACCAATACCTGACTGTTTCGCCACTGACTGACAAAATGCTTTCCCTTGGCCAACACTATTGGCAGCAAGCAACGCCTCACTTTGCTCTTGTACACTAAAGTGATTGCGTAGCTTACGCAGCTTATATAGTTCGCGTCCAATAGAACCAATTCCAAACATAGCGATGGTCGCGATAAACCCTGACCACCCCAATGAGAGCCAATCTGCGCTTTGAATCGCAGTGACAACGCTATCTATCGCTTGCCACCCGACCAAGCCTGAAAATGCAGTTAACAAGCCTATCGAAAACCACTTTGAACCCTTTTGGGGTCGAATAATTTGCTCTAGATTTTGCTCTGTCCGGTCATCTTGATGTTCGACTTCAATTTCAACGGGCACAAATTTTTCTTGCGGCTCAAAATGCTTCTGTGAGGTCAGTTCTTGTTGAATGGGGGACGACTCATCGCCAAACGTCTGGTCGAAGACGTGTTTCTGTTTTAGTTGCGTTTTATCTGACATACTCATCTCAGCTTATCCCCAATCAAATACTCTAGTGCCTTGTCCATACGGATATGCGGTAACGGGTCATCTCCACCCCACTCTCTCGGTCTGAATGATGTAAACTCAAACCCTTGCTTCTGCCAATAATCCGCTGCAGGAAGCTTTCTCGGCACCTCACCTGGAAATACCGTCATGGTCTCTCCATCAAGCGTCGTTCCACGAATGGCAGGGCAAGACTGCTCACCCTGACTGATATAACCCGTCTCCGTTGCCTGTATTGACGCCATCGTCATGCAATTCATCTCTATGTTTTCATAAGAGGCGGTTTGCCATGCAGGATGCACCATTTGTTGTAATAGAGAAACGAGGTGTGGATGCTGTTCTGGTGTCACATGGTCTGCTTTGGTTGCGGCAAACAATACTTTATCGATACGCGGAGCAAACAGACGCTTAAGCATGCTGCTACGACCATAACGGAAGCTATGCATGATTTGCGCTAACGCTTGGCGCATATCGTGAAAGGACTCATAACCCGCGTTAAGCGGTTGCAAACAGTCCACCAGCACAATTTGACGATCGAACGTTGAAAAGTGGTGCTTATAAAACGCCTTAACCACTTTTTGCTGATACTCCTGATAGCGAGCCTTCAACATGGCCAAGTTTGAGCCTTTCGCTACCTTGGCATTGTCATCAAAGGAACAAGGGAAAAACTGCAACACAGGCGCCCCTTCCAGTTCGCCGGGTAACACAAATCGCCCCGGTTGTACCCAGTGCAATCCTTGTTCTTTGCATGAGAAAAGAAACTCCGTATAGCTCTGAGAGATGAGAGCGAGTTCTTTTTCGTTCAGTGGCGCTGAAAGATCCAGCTTATCTAATTGCGCTAACCAAACCTCGGCCAACTCTTTACGTCCCCCCTTTAACGCCTCAAATTGCTTTTGAGACCATTGATGAAAATTCATATCCAACAGGGGTAAATCCAGCAGCCATTCGCCCGGATAATCGATAATGTCGATATGTAACTTTGCTGTATTGCCAAACAGCTTCTTGGTTTTCTTAGTTGGCTTATACTTGAGCGCCAAACGTATTTCACTGACATCGCGCGTTGGCTCAGGCCATTGCGGTGGCAAAGCAAGGACATGTTCCATCGCCTCATCATAACCAAAACGCGGAACGAGCATATTGGTTTGCGGTTCACGTTTTGCGCCAACCAAACGCTTGTCACGATCAGCACTTAACAGAGGTAAGTTATCGTGAGTGGAAGTATGAAGAAGCTGGTTGACTAGCGAACTGATAAACGCCGTTTTACCTGCTCGAGATAAACCCGTTACGGCAATACGAACATGGGAATCGACGCTTCTGCTGATTAAATCATTCACTTCTTGAGTAATATGCTTCATTCACTATCTCTTTTATACACACTGACCACTAGCTTACTGATTGTAACCTTAATCCTAGATGAACAAAAAAGCCTCTGATAAAAATCAGAGGCTTAAAGTTGTAAAACTACGGTTGAGCACTAATCGTCTTCAATCAACTTGTAAACAACAAACAGTGCGATTTCAAGCAACACAAACAAAGCACAAGTGATAGTCACATATTTTTCATCAAAGATACTGATGCCATGAAGAATGAGGTCATATCCGACGAATGCGCCGATAACCACAGCAATGATTATCTGAAGAATTTGAATAAAGCGAGGCATGTGCTCTCCTGACGTTTAGAATAAGAATAAATTAGAGTATATAGACAAAAGGTGCAGCTTTTGCTCCACCTTTGTCAAATATCTGCCAATTAAATCTGTGATTTCTCACAAACTTAACAAACGTGATTAAGATTGAGATTCCATTTCCTGAATCTTCACCTTCCACGTATCAGGGCCGATTTGGTGAGCGTTTGCACCGTTAGAGTCAACCGCGACGGTGACAGGCATATCTTCCACTTCAAACTCGTAGATCGCTTCCATACCTAAGTCTTCAAACGCGACAACACGCGCTTTCTTAATCGCTTTAGCAACCAAGTAAGCCGCACCACCAACCGCCATCAAGTAAACAGCTTTGTGTTTCTTGATTGACTCAACCGTTACAGGACCACGCTCAGCTTTACCAATCATACCCATGATGCCCGTTTCTTCCAGCATCATGTCTGTGAACTTATCCATACGTGTCGACGTTGTCGGACCTGCTGGACCTACAGCTTCGTCACCGACCGCATCAACTGGGCCTACGTAGTAGATAAACTTGCCTTTGAAGTCGACACCTTCTGGTAGACCTTCTCCGTTTGCAAGCATCGTTTGAATACGTTTATGTGCAGCATCACGACCAGTGAGTATCTTGCCTGAAAGCAGTACCGTTTCACCCGTTTTCCACTGTTCAACATCAGCCTGTGTCACTTCGTCGAGATTAACACGACGCGTGTTCGCTCCCGCTTCCCAAGTAATATCTGGCCACTCTTCCAATTTCGGTGGCGTCAGATCAGCAGGACCAGAACCATCTAGAGTGAAATGCACGTGACGAGTCGCCGCACAGTTAGGGATCAAACATACCGGTTTGGATGCTGCATGAGTGGGTGCTGTTTTGATTTTCACATCAACAACTGTGGTTAAGCCGCCAAGACCTTGTGCACCAATACCCAACTTGTTCACGCGGTTGAAGATATCAAGACGGAGCTCTTCTTCTGCATTTTGTGGTCCACGGTCGATAAGCTCTTGGATATCGATGTGCTCCATCAGTGATTCTTTTGCCAGCACCGCCGCTTTTTCAGCGGTACCGCCGATACCGATACCAAGCATGCCCGGTGGACACCAGCCTGCACCCATGGTTGGCAACGTTTTTTCAACCCATTCAGCAATGTCATCTGATGGGTTCAGCATAACCATCTTGGTTTTGTTTTCACTACCGCCGCCTTTTGCCGCGATTTGAATCTCAACTTTATCGCCCGGAACCATGTTGATATGAACAACCGCAGGTGTATTGTCTTTGGTGTTAATACGTTTACCCGCAGGATCCATGAGAACCGATGCACGAAGTGGGTTATCAGGGTTAGTGTAAGCCTGACGAACACCTTCATCGACCATCTGTTGTACCGTTAGATCCGTAGAGTCCCACTGCACAGCCATACCGATATTGACGAAACAAGTGACGATACCAGTATCTTGGCAGATTGGGCGATGCCCTTCCGCAGACATACGAGAGTTAATCAGAATCTGAGCAATTGCGTCTTTCGCCGCTTGGCTCTCTTCACGTTGATAGGCTTTTTCTAGGGCTTGGACAAAGTCTAATGGGTGGTAATAAGAAATGTACTGGAGCGCATCAGCTACACTGCTGATCACATCCTGTTGACGAATTACGGTCATTGCATGCCTCGTTATTTTTGTGCTTCCTTTTCTAGCCGAACACAAGCGTTTGCTTATTGATTTTATATTTACGAAACACTGGTGTAGCGACCTTTGATGCCATTATGATACTCTTGCTTTTCTCAACACGCCACGTAATCAACGATCTCTTTGTCACAAATTAAACAAATGAATAACATCAAGCCAAATCGCTTAGAAATCAAACCGATCCCTTATAAAAATGACCTAGCGGTTTCGCTGTTTAATCACATCGAATCTTTGCCTTGGGCAATGTTGCTTCGCTCACCTTCAACCACTCATGTTGATAGCCGTTTTGACATATTGGTCGCACAGCCCATCGCTACAATCATCACTACGGGCGAGAGAAGTACCATAAAAATAGCAGATAAGATCGAAATCTCCGACACCAACCCGTTTGAGCTAGTCAAACACGTTCAGGCACGCGTGTTGCCCGGTATTGAGTACGATGGTGAGCTTCCTTTTATTGGTGGGGCTCTGGGTTATTTTGCGTATGACTTGGGTCGTCGCGTCGAGCGCATGCCCGAGTTGGCGGAGCATGATCTGAAAACACCCGATATGGCGGTTGGATTATATGACTGGGCGCTGATCGTCGATCATCAACTTCAGAGCGCAAGTATTGTCGGACAAAGCGTTGACAAGCACTGGCAATGGTTGAACCAACACGCACCAGAAAAAAGTAACCCATTCGCACTTGTTGGTCCTTGGTCCTCTAACATGACCAAAGCGGACTACCGTGGCAAATTTGAACAAGTTCAGGAGTATCTTCGTTCAGGAGATTGCTATCAGATCAATTTGGCACAGCGATTTAAAGCACCTTATCAAGGGAGTGAGTGGCAGGCTTATCAAAAGCTTGAGCAGGTCAATCAAGGACCTTTCTCGGCATTTATTCGTACCGAACAAGGCGCAATAATAAGTGTTTCTCCTGAGCGTTTCCTCCAAGTCAAAGCGCGTCTTATCGAGACCAAACCGATCAAAGGGACTCGCCCACGTAGCGATGACCCTATCATTGATCAGCAAGCTGCAAAAGACTTAGCCAATGCTGAAAAAGATCAAGCTGAGAATCTCATGATTGTTGACTTGCTGCGCAATGATGTCGGGCGAGTTGCCAAACCTGGCACTGTACATGTCCCTAAATTGTTCGACATTGAAAGTTTTCCCGCCGTTCACCACTTAGTGAGTACTATTCGCGCTCAACTTGATGACCAATATAGCGCCGCTGATTTACTGCGCGCGTCCTTTCCGGGAGGCTCTATCACCGGCGCACCTAAAGTCCGGGCGATGGAAATCATCGAAGAACTGGAACCTCATCGTCGTAACGCCTACTGTGGCAGCATTGGTTACATCAGTCGTCATGGACAAATGGATACCAGCATCACAATACGAACACTGGTCGCTGAACAAGGGCAATTGCATGTCTGGGCCGGTGGCGGCCTAGTTGCTGACAGTCAGTGTGATAGCGAATATCAAGAAACGCTCGACAAACTGAGCCGGATACTTCCAGTCCTGACTGAGTGATGTGGACAGATCTCATGTCCACTTTTCGAGCATCAGTTTCAAGTCTTTGGCGGTATAGGGTTTGGTTAAGATGTCATCCATCCCACACTGGATGCATTTTTCGCGCTCTTCTAACGTCGTCCCTGCCGTCAGCGCAATAATAGGCAAAGTACACTTCTGCTGACGAAGATAGGTCGTTGCTTCAAAGCCATCCATCTCAGGCATTCGGCAATCCATGAAGACGATATCGTAGTGACCGATAGCGACCGCTTTGATCGCTTCAATGCCATTCGTGGCAATATCTGGGGTAATAGACAGTTTTTTCAACATCTGATTGATGATGACTTGGTTCATACGAATATCGTCGACAACCAATATCGCTAAATTGTCGATAGATTTATTACTTAGTCCCGCCTCCTTTATCACCTCTTTATGAGGCTCGGCTTGTGTCACTTTAAGCGGGAGCTTGACTTCAAAACAACTTCCCTGCCCCAGTTCGCTAGTCAGAGAGATCTCACCCGCCATCAGATCAACAAGGTTTTTGCAAATCGCCAGTCCAAGGCCTGTCCCTTCAAAATTTCGTTTTGCCGACCTATCGACCTGAACAAAAGGGGTAAACAGCTTGTTGTGTAATTCCTTACTGATACCAACGCCGCTGTCAATAATGGCGACACACAAGCTACCCGCTTGCCATTTGGCAACTAGCTTGACCTCTCCCTGCGCGGTAAACTTAATCGCATTGCCGACAAGGTTCACCAAAATCTGTCCTATTCGTTCGAAGTCACCGATAAACGCCGCAGGCATCTCCGTTGCTCGTTCAATTTTAAATCCGACACCCTTCTCCTGAGCTTTTGGCTGGAAAATCCCGTTAATCATGTCGTGCAGATCTTGCCACGTAAACTGTGAAGGGATGAGCTCCATCATTCCGGCATTCATTTTACTGAAATCGAGAATATCGTTGATAATGTAGCGCAGCAGATCGCCTGAGTGGCTGAGATTAGAAAGAAGGGTTTGCTGCTCTTCATCGAGAGGTGTGCTGGCAAGCAGTTCAGCACTACCAAGTAAGCCATTTAAAGGGGTTCGTAGCTCATGATTTATCATCGCGACGAACTCTTTGGTTGAACGCTCAGACTCCTCTGCCCGCGCACGTGCTTCTTGATGACGGGTTACAATAATCTGGCGACTAATCGCACTACACAGTAGTTCACCAATGAGCATAATCTGGCTAGTGATAAAATCCCGGTCAATGTCAGTGCCGCTCACACGCACAGATAGCTCACCAGCAGTTTTATGATCAATTTCGATCGGCAAACACAACACATCGCCTTGCCAAACTGAGTAGGGTTTTACCTCACTAATCTCACGCGCAGACACCGGACCAAACTCAGTTCCCTCGATGGTCGAAATTAAATTGGATTCAATAAAAAGTGCAGCACGTTCGATGGCTTTCGTTGAGGATAATCGCTCTAATAGGCTGGCAATCATACCATCATCTAAGGTACGTCTAAGGAAGGCTCGCCCGTAGTGAATTAGCGCTTCATTGATCTGTTGCTCAAACTCTAATTTATCGAGGTCACTGCGCGTCTGATGTTTAAGCTGCGTCAACACTAACTCTAATTGTTGGTTGGCTTGGTATAGCTCCAAACTCTTACTTTCAAGCAACTGTTCGGCTTGTTTGCGCGCTTCTATCGCACGCTGCAGTTTACGCTCCAACGGCGAGCCACTTTGATTATGCTTGTCCAATCAGCTCCACCTTAAATCTAACTTGGCTGCCATCACTTGTAACCTTACCCATAGAGATTGCCAATTCATCATTGTAAAACTGAGCACATCCTTCAATAAGACCAAAGCAGACATGAGACATGCAACGAACACTCACATAGTCAAAAACCAATTCCGTGTTGGATTCGCTAATAAAGTCAAATCTTGGCGGGTTAGCCTCTGGGTAGAGTTTTTTAACCTCAGTATGAATGTAGTCCTCGACTAACTTAATGAATTGAAAAGACGATTTACAATCTTCTAGGCTACAATTAGAAGGTAGACTGTTATACAGGTTCCTAAAAACGGATTGTCCGAATAAACGCTGCAGTTCTTCTGGTGATATTCCTGTGCGTTTGCTGAGATGTACAATGAGTCGAACAAGTTTGCGATGATCATAGCTACCGACTGTGGTGTACACACCGCTATCTTCCGCTGCTAAAAGTAAGCTATCCAACTCATCTAAACCAAACTTTTGCTCCACAAGATCCATAAACTCAGTGAAGATAATCCCTTTCATATTTGGCGCTATCCTTGCTTGTTTGAGTATAGTAGAAAGCATGAGTCATATTTACGCCTTTTTCAAATATATGAAGGAGCTAACGTGTTGTCAGAACTAAATAAAAACCACATTATTCAACGCTTTCAGTTGTTGCAGACTGTCGATTATAACCAAGAGGCATTAAAACGAGTCGCGCACCTAAAACAAAGTCATCTTCGTAAAGCATCAGTTCTGATTGGGTTCGTTGAACGCGAGCACGGATTAAACATCATTTTTACGCGCCGAGCACGGCACCTCAAACACCACCCTGGTCAAATCAGTTTTCCTGGCGGTAAATACGAAGCTTCCGATTCGAACTTAGCAGAGACAGCGTTAAGAGAAACCTTTGAAGAGGTCGGTATAGATAGAAATAAAATAGAGATCTTTGGTCAAATGCCGGAACTGGTGACTATTAGTAAGTTTACTGTCACGCCTTTTTTAGCGTTTATCTCACCTGACTACGAAATCCAGATCGATGCGAATGAGGTCGACGAGCTGTTTGAAGTCCCTGCCTCCATCATTCTGGATAAAAATCACCTCCATAGTCAGAAATTTAAGGTTAATAATTTTTCACATCGTGTCTTTGGTTTGTCGTATCAACACCACTTTATATGGGGAATGACCGCGCAAATCATTCACGCCATGCAGAATCATATAGTGCATCAATACTAATTTACTCATACAACAACATATTCTGTTCACATTAGTTAAATTAACTATCAATAAGGCAACCGTTTTCTTGCGACAGAGATAAAACAAAACAATAACAACATTAGTTTTTCTAATGTCATACATTAGCATAAATCACTAGTAGCACATCATTTTCGTGAGCAAAAACCTGTTTTTGACATATCATTACATAGCTCGCATCAATTCATGATTTAGATCTAGTTTTCCTGCAAGATTTTTATGCAAAATTGCCCCCGACTTATTTCCTGTTCCCAAAAATGAGTATCACAAAATGAATACTACAACTTCTGCGGCTTCAACCGCACAATCGTCTAGTAAGTTTACTTACAAAGACTTCACTTGGTGTCTGTCGCTTTTCGGTACTGCGGTAGGTGCTGGCGTACTTTTCCTACCTATTAAAGCGGGTGCTGGTGGTTTTTGGCCATTAGTTATTCTTGCTCTAATCGCGGCACCAATGACTTGGTTCGCTCATAAATCTCTAGCACGTTTTGTACTATCAGCGAAAAACCCTGAAGCTGACATTACAGACACTGTTGAAGAACATTTTGGTAAGACTGGCGCAAACCTTATTACTTTTGCTTACTTCTTCGCTATCTACCCAATCGTTCTAATTTACGGTGTTGGTATTACAAACACGGTCGATTCATTCCTAGTAAACCAAATAGGTATGGAATCCATTCCTCGTTGGTTACTATCAGGCGCACTTATCGCAGCAATGACTGCGGGTGTGGTATTTGGTAAAGAATTGATGCTAAAAGCGACTTCAGCAATGGTTTACCCACTTGTTGCAATCCTTCTTGCTCTTTCTTTTTACCTTATCCCTGATTGGAACACGTCGATGATTGAAGTAGCACCAGACTGGAGCGCAATGCCAACAGTTGTATGGCTAGCAATTCCTATCATCGTGTTCTCTTTCAACCACAGTCCTATCATTTCTCAGTTCTCTAAAGAACAACGCCTACAGTACGGTGAAGATGCAGTTAAGAAAACTGACTCTATCACTGGTGGTGCTGCGATGATGCTTATGGGCTTCGTAATGTTCTTCGTGTTCTCTGTAGTACTTTCTCTATCTCCAGAGCAGCTAGCGCTAGCTAAAGAGCAAAACATCTCTGTTCTTTCTTACCTAGCGAACGTGCATGAATCTCCACTGATTTCTTACATGGGTCCTCTAGTTGCATTTGCAGCGATTACTTCTAGCTACTTCGGTCACTTCCTAGGTGCACATGAAGGTCTAGTTGGTCTAATCAAGTCTCGCGCTAAATCGCCTGTAAGCAAGATCGAAAAAGGTTCTCTGCTGTTCATCGTTATCACTACTTGGATCGTTGCTATCGTTAACCCGAGCATCCTAGGCATGATTGAGACAATGGGCGCTCCAATGATTGCAGCTATCTTGTTCCTAATGCCTGTATTCGCGATGCAGAAAGTTCCTGCAATGGCTAAGTACAAAACTTCTGCTCCAGTACAGATTTTCACAACAATCTGTGGTCTTGCGGCAATTAGTTCTGTAATCTACGGCGCTCTTTAATCTAAAGACTAAATTTAGTCTGATTAATCCAAGAATATAACGATAATAAAAAGCCTCCCTCTCCCCCTGGGAGGCTTACTTTGAGGTAATCGATATGATTAGTGTTTTTGACATCTATAAGATCGGCGTTGGTCCTTCAAGCTCACATACAGTGGGACCAATGAAAGCGGGTAAAGAGTTTATTGATGACTTACGCTCAATGGGAAAATTGCGCGACATCACTAAAATCACCGTGGACGTTTATGGATCACTATCACTGACAGGGAAAGGTCACCATACAGATATCGCCATCATCATGGGTCTTGCAGGCAACACCCCTGAGAAAGTAGATATTGATTCTATTCCGGGCTTTGTTGCACGCGTAGAAGAAACTGAGCGCCTTCCTGTTGGCATGCACTGTCATACAGTATCGTTCCCGAAAGAAGGTGGTATGAACTTCCATACGACCAACCTAGAGCTACATGAAAACGGCATGCAGATCCACGCTTGGATCAGTGACGAGAAAGTGTACTCAAAGACTTACTACTCTATCGGTGGTGGCTTCATTGTTGATGAAGAAAACTTCGGCAAAGAAGAAGAAAACCCGATTAAAACACCTTACGAATTCACAACCGCTGAAGAGCTTGTGAATCAGTGTAAAGAGCACGGTTTATCTATCAGTACACTAGTGATGAAAAACCAAGCGGTTCTGCACTCAGATGAAGAGTCACGTACTTACTTCGCCAATATTTGGAAGACAATGCGTGACTGTATGGATCGCGGTATGAATACAGAAGGTATCCTACCTGGTCCACTGCGTGTGCCACGTCGTGCAGCGGCACTACGTCAACAGTTGCTGACTTCTGAAAAAACCACTAACGACCCAATGTCTGTTGTTGACTGGGTAAACATGTTTGCGTTTGCCGTTAACGAAGAAAACGCAGCAGGTGGCCGTGTTGTAACAGCACCAACTAACGGTGCTTGTGGCATCATTCCTGCGGTACTGGCTTACTACGATAAGTTCATTCAGACTGTGACTGAAAAAGACTACATCCGTTACTTCGCGGCTTCTGGCGCAATCGGCGGTCTTTATAAGCGTAACGCTTCAATCTCAGGTGCTGAAGTAGGCTGTCAAGGCGAAGTCGGTGTTGCATGTTCAATGGCAGCAGCTGGTCTAGCCGAACTGATGGGTGGTAGCCCAGAGCAAGTTTGTATGGCAGCTGAAATCGCGATGGAACACAACCTAGGTCTAACATGTGACCCAGTAGCGGGTCAGGTTCAGGTACCATGTATTGAACGTAACGGCATCGCAGCGGTTAAAGCAATTAACTCTACGCGTATGGCGCTACGTCGCTCGTCAGCTCCAACAGTTTCTCTAGATAAAGTTATCGAAACAATGCTAGAGACAGGTAAAGACATGAATGCTAAGTACCGTGAAACATCTCAAGGTGGCCTAGCAATTAAAGTTATTTGCTAAACTTTACTGATGAACCCAAAAAAAGCGAAGTATGCTTCGCTTTTTTACTCTACATCAGGAGATTATTCACCCTTGTAAATACATCCCGCGGTGCAAGTTTCTTTTATTTCTACTTTGCTGAGAAGCGGCAGACTCGGCTTAAGCTCGTTCCAAATCCATTTTGCCAGCACCTCACTGGTCGGGTTCTCTAACCCCTCAATATCATTTAGATAGTAGTGGTCTAGTCGATCGTAAATAGGCTTAAACGCAGCTTTGATTTCAGCGAAGTCGACAACCCAGCCTGTATGTGGGTCAACTTCACCTTCAACATAGAGGCGAACTAAGAAAGAGTGGCCGTGCAAGCGCCCACACTTATGTCCTTCAGGCACGTGTGGAAGGTGGTGTGCCGCTTCAAACATAAACTCTTTGTATAATTCAGTTTTCATTTTGATTCTCAGGCTTTTCGAAAGAGGCGCAATACTAAGGAATAAGTATAGTAGTGACAAGCTTTGCAGGTCAGATTGCAATAAGGAAATCGCTTGCCCGCAGAAAAATACCTCTAGCACGTCGAAATAATGTCGAACGTCAATTATTTGTTCACAGTCCCCTTACATCACATTTACATAAGCCTCACAGAGAGTAAGGTCACAGTATAAAATTTACCGTCTTCCCTTCCGTCGATAGATAAGTAAGACTTTTTGAAGTCCATTCCAATTATTGATACTATTTCTGATAATGCACATATCCATAACAAATAAATTGCTCATCACACTGGTTACGGTCTTCGGCTTAGTACTTGTTGCATCTACCATCTACCAATATTTACAGCAGCGAGAGTTAATAAACTCGGTGTTGAGTGAACAACTACACGACAAAGCAAGCAACTATTTCGACAGCCTGAACATGATGATGTTGACGGGCACAATGGCGCAAAAAGAGACTTTACGACAAAAAGCATTAGCGCAAGACGGTATTGAACAAGTTAGGGTTTTGCGCGGTGAAGCCGTCAGTAAGTTATACGGCGCTGGTCAAGAGAACCAAAAACCTATCGATGATATCGACCAGCGTGCACTTAACGGTGAGTTGGTTATAGAACCTTTCTCTGCCGATTGGGGTAAAGGCATCGTTGTTGCCTTACCAATGAAAGCAAGCGAAAACTATCGCGGCACCAACTGTGTTGCCTGTCATATAGTGCCAGAAGGCGAAGTCCTAGGTGCAATTCGTCTCGAATACAACCTCTCTCATGTTAACGACCTCATTAAGGACCGAGCGCTGATCGCTCTAGCCATCATGTCTGCATTCGGTTTTGTTGGCTTTCTGATCACTCTGGGTCTCATCCGTAAAATCATCGTTAGACCGATTCAGAAAACCTCAGGCTTTATGCAAAGCCTCAGCGAAACCAAAGATCTCTCTCAGCGTCTTGATAGTAAGCAAAATGACGAGATCGGCCAGCTATCTGGTGCAATTAACTCTTTTATGGACACAGTCAACGATAGCCTAGTTCAGGTTCAATCCACGTCGCATAATGTTGCAAGTAGCGCATCTGAACTGACCCAAGTTGCTCAAGTGACAGACAGTGCGGCGACCAATCAGCAAACTGAAACCGCTGAGGTGCAATACAACATTGAACAGATGCAGTCTCAGCAGGTTCAGGTTGAACAAGCGACCGAAAACGCCTCATCGTTGATCAAACACACCACGCGTATCGCGGAGCAAAGTGCGGAGAAAGCACATAGTGCCAGCCATGAGATCAAGGGGCTAGTGACCGATATCGAACAAGTCAAAGATAGCATTGTCGAACTCAACAACCAGACCGCTGAAGTATCTAGCATTCTTGAAGTCATTAAAGGTGTCGCGGAACAAACCAATTTGTTGGCGCTTAATGCCGCTATCGAGGCCGCTCGAGCGGGCGAACAAGGTCGTGGTTTTGCAGTGGTTGCTGAGGAAGTTCGTAATCTAGCAAGTCGCACCGCTGAAGCGACCGGCAGTATCGAAGCAATCATTTCTCAGTTCCAGCAAGACAGTGAGGGCTCGCTGGCTTCCGTCGACACGGTCTGTGGAACCGCTCACGAACGTTCAACAGAGATTGAAGCATTATCCCATGCTATGTCTGAAGTCGTTCAAGAGATGAAACAAGCTCTCGCTCATGCCAATAGCATTCAGCAACAATCCAGCAATACGGCAGAACTGAGCCACCAAGTCCAAAACAAAGTACAAGTCATTACCCGACATGCCAATCAAACATCAGAGTCTGCGGCTAAGACCCACGATATCAGTATGAATCTTGAGCAACTTTCTGAACATCTTGAGACTCTACTCGATCAATTCACACTTTCTGGCAAGAAATAGGCGAATAATGGGCTTTTTTGGTCGACTAAGTGACAATAAAGGTTGAAGCATAATATTTGAAAGGTAATATGTTCCATTGAATCTATAGAATTCTATCCAACCCAATGTTTGCTCATTATTTATTCTATTGAGTATCACGCATTGGGTTGAATTTTTACCTCAATGGAGAATATTTCAAACATGACTTACGCGCCTGTATCAGACGTTTTGAAAGGTCAGCTAGCAGTAGACAGTGAAGTGACTGTTCGTGGCTGGATCCGTTCACGTCGTGATTCCAAAGCTGGAATCTCTTTCCTTGCCATTTATGACGGCTCTTGTTTCGACCCGATTCAGGCCGTGGTCCCTAATAATCTTAATAATTACAACGACGAAGTACTAAAGCTTACAACAGGCTGCTCTGTCGAAGTAACAGGTAAGATTGTTGAATCTCCAGCAAGTGGTCAAGACTTTGAACTTGCCGCGACTGACGTTAAAGTTGTTGGTTGGGTTGAAGATGCTGAAACTTACCCAATGGCAAAAACTCGTCACTCTATCGAATACTTACGTGAAGTAGCGCATCTACGCCCTCGCACTAACGTAATCGGTGCAGTTGCACGTGTTCGTAACTGTCTTTCTCAAGCGATCCACCGTTTCTACCACGAACAAGGTTACTTCTGGGTATCAGCACCACTGATCACGGCTTCAGATGCGGAAGGTGCAGGTGAAATGTTCCGCGTATCTACGCTAGACATGGAAAACCTACCTCGTACTGACGCAGGTAAAGTTGACTACAACGAAGACTTTTTCGGTAAAGAGACTTTCCTGACTGTATCAGGTCAGCTAAACGCAGAAGCTTACGCTTGTGCACTAAGCAAAGTTTACACTTTCGGCCCAACGTTCCGCGCTGAAAACTCTAACACCAGTCGCCACCTAGCGGAGTTCTGGATGGTAGAGCCTGAAGTGGCATTTGCAGAACTAGACGACGTAGCGAAGCTTGCCGAAGACATGCTGAAGTACGTATTCAAAGCGGTACTAGAAGAACGTCGTGATGACCTAGAGTTCTTTGCACAACGTATCGACAAACAAGCGATTACTCGCCTTGAACAGTTTGTATCTTCAGACTTCGCACAGGTAGACTACACCGACGCAATTCAAATCCTTCTGGATTCTGGTCGTGAGTTTGAGTTCCCTGTTGAATGGGGTATCGACATGTCTTCTGAGCATGAGCGTTACCTAGCAGAAGAACACTTCAACGCGCCAGTAATCGTTAAGAACTACCCGAAAGACATTAAAGCGTTCTACATGCGTCTTAACAACGATGGCAAAACAGTTGCAGCGATGGATGTTCTAGCTCCGGGTATCGGTGAAATCATTGGTGGCTCTCAACGTGAAGAGCGTCTAGATGTTCTTGATGCACGTATGCGTGAAATGGGAATCGACCCTGAGCACATGAGCTGGTACCGTGACCTGCGTCGTTACGGCACTGTGCCACACGCTGGTTTCGGTCTAGGTTTTGAGCGTCTTGTGTCTTACGTAACAGGCATGGGCAACGTTCGTGACGTGATCCCATTCCCACGTACACCACGCTCTGCAAACTTCTAATCATCGAAGTTAACTCAATCTATAAAAACCTCCGCCAACGCGGAGGTTTTTTTATGCCAGTTACAATTCAAGTATAGAAATTTGAACACTTACTTATCATAGCTGGGACCACCCTCAGGGCGAGCAACCCTACTATTGGCATCCAGATTGGTTACACATTGCTGAAGATGCGACTGGCTCACATCCTAAACAAGACCTTGAGTTACCAAAAGGAGAAGAAGCCACGCAGCAGCATGCCGTTAAAGCAATTCTATCCCATCTCAATCAATGGGCAGCTGACAAACTCAGCAAAAGCCCAGACATCGAGGCTAACGCGGTTGAATCGCAGCTAAATCTTAAAAAGTAACTCTCTCCTTGTTAACGCACCTATCTGGGTGCGTTTTACTTTCCCGCCGCTCTCAGCCTTTCACTCAATCTGATGCTAAAGTTGTAAAACTGTATCAATAATCGAAACAAATCGATAATATGCTCGGTCTTTTATTGACTAAGCAAATGCATACTTTAGTCAACTTGCTGTTGTTCGACTAGTTTTAGTCACATTGATAACGTAATTAAGGCTTAACATGGTTAACTCACATTACAACGCCCCCTTAACCCTAAAGCTCTACGTGCTTGCTGCTGTCGTCTTCGGACTTTATGGTGGACGAGTCTGCCCAATGTTGGAAACACTGACCTTTGGTGAACTGTTCTTATATATCTCTATCACTTTTGGTAGCGTCTATTTAGTGCGACATTTTCTGCTGCAAAATCACCCTATGGTTAAAGAGCAACGATTCGCGCAACTCGGTAGTAATTCGTTTCTAAAACTGGCTAAAGAAATTTCGCTCACTCACCACGAAAAGTGGAACGGTAGCGGCTATCCCAATGGACTTAAAGAGCAAGAAATCCCTATTTCAGGTCGATTAATGGCACTAGCGGACGTTTATGACGCACTTATCTCTGAACGTGTATACAAAAAAGCCTTCAGCCATGAAAAAACAAAATCGATTATCCTTGAAGGAAATGGCTCTCATTTTGATCCCGAGATTGTTGAGGCTTTTCTTGCGATTGAAGACGAATTCGTTGCGATAGCAGATAAGTATCGCAGTATGGAAGCAAAGGAAAACGAACTCGAAAAACTGATGCACGCCTAATCCTCTGGTAGTGGTTCTATTTTCGCTAGACTAATGTCCCTTTTATCGTTTGATTAAAGGGACTTTTTATATAGAAATATATATTTGATTTGCCAATACAACAAAATCGCATTGTTTTTGAAATTTTATTTACATTGGTTGTTGTCTCACTCCGTTTTGACAGGTATAAATAACCGAGTTACTTATATCCTCCCTTCGATAAACATGGACGATGATTATGTTTGAAAAAGTAGTTGCTGCTCCTGCAGACCCTATTCTTGGCCTTACTGAAGAATTTAAAAAAGATCCCCGTGCTGAAAAGATTAACCTTGGCGTTGGTATCTACAAAACTGAACAAGGCGAAACCCCTGTTCTTGCAACTGTTAAGAAAGCGGAAAAAGCGCTTGTCGAAACAGAGAAAACCAAATCATACTTAACTATCGAAGGCACGGCTGAGTACGCACTGGCAGTTCAAAAACTGCTTTTCGGTGCTGATTCTGCGATTGTTGCGAACAAGTTGGCAAAAACTGCACAAGCACCAGGTGGTACAGGTGCACTTCGCGTTGCAGGTGAGTTTATCAAACGCCAACTAGGCGGCGCTAAAATCTGGATCAGTAACCCTACTTGGGCAAACCACAACGGTGTATTCACTGCTGCTGGTCTTGAAACAGCTCAATACACCTACTACAGCGCAGAAACGAAAGACAAAGACTTTGCAGCAATGCTAGCCGACCTAGAAAAAGCGGCTGAAGGCGATGTTGTTCTACTGCACGGCTGCTGTCACAACCCAACGGGTATCGACCCAACGGAAGCAGAGTGGGAAGAGCTGGCGAAATTGGTTGCGGATAAAAAGCTTCTACCTCTGTTCGACTTCGCATACCAAGGTTTTGCAAAAGGCGTTGAGGAAGACGCTCAAGGCCTCCGTATTTTTGCTCAGTACAACCAAGAGATTCTGGTTGCTAGCTCGTTCTCTAAAAACTTTGGTCTGTACAACGAGCGTGTCGGTGCATTCACAATCGTAGCAGCATCTGAAGAAGTCGCGACTACAGCATTCTCGCAAGTTAAAGCGATTATCCGCTCTATCTACTCAAACCCACCAGCACACGGCAGTGCGGTTGTTACTCACATTCTGAACAACCCAGAACTTCGTGCAGAATGGGAACAAGAAGTGAAAGAGATGCGTGACCGTATTCAACAAATGCGTGAACTATTCGTTGCGACACTAAAAGAGCAAGGTGTTGATGCAGACTTTAGCTTTATCGAACGTCAAAACGGCATGTTCTCCTTCTCTGGTTTGAGCAAAGAGCAAGTTGATCGCCTAAAAGATGAGTTCGCTATCTACATCGTAGGTTCTGGCCGCATCAGTGTTGCAGGTATGACTCGTTCAAACATGTTACCTCTTTGTAAAGGTATCGCTGCGGTTCTTTAATCGCGGTCAAACAACTAAAAAAGCCAGCGTATCGCTGGCTTTTTTATTGATGGTTAAACCGTTAGAACAAGAAACGCAAAGAGATTCCGCCCTCGTTCGTCGTCGCACTACCGGCGATCTTAACGGTTTCGAAATCACCACTGCGGTGAGTATAAAATCCACCTAAGGTAATCCGCGGTGAAATACGGTAATCCGCTCGCAGTTGGTAAATCTCTTCTTCAAGGAAGTCGGTGTAATTGAACTCAGCCCCTGCGGTCAGTTCCCAATCATCAGTCAGCGCATACTTCAACTCAACTCCAGCACCTAACACCAAATCACTATCGCTAAACAACTTAGCATTGGTAGAATCTTGCGATTGCTTTGCCCACAAGTAACCGATTTTAGCTTTAGCAACTAAGTCTAACTTGTCGAGAACTGGGTAGCGATAAGCGACACCAGGCAATAGAGTGTATAACTCCGTAGTGAAATCTTCTGGGTGAATAAAACGTGCCGTGTAGTCTAGGGTGAACAGAATGTTCTCCGTCCATAAATAATTCCCGCCCACGGCTAAAGCGGTGACGTTATTGTTGACGCCTAGATTTTCATTCAACGATCCGGCACTAAGATCAGCATACGCATAGTCATAGTTAATCTGATTCGTGCTGTCATTTGCTGATACATGTGCCGATGCGGCAAGCAGCAAAGGAGCGAGTATCCAACTGTACTTTACTTCCATTACGACCTCTTTAAGTCCATTTACAACTCACATTCAATCATTCAGGGAAACCGAATCACTAAGTCTAAGGTCTGCACTGACTGAACAAAAATGGAGATATTGGGCGATTGCCTTACAATAGTTGTTGGCAAATATTGTAAGTAAAATATAGAACAGTTCACTGGCAAGTTACTGAGTGAATTGTAAGAATTATGATCCGTCACGCGCATTATTGAGCAGATAGTAAAAAAGATCTCATGCGAGATCTTTTTATTTAAAACTTAACCATTAATTCATCTTGTGACAAACTGACGATTTCAGCGTGAGACTTAACGCGTAGCCGTTCGATTTGTTCATTATCGAGCTCATATGGCATAACGAGCTTGAGTTCTTCGACCCCCTCAAGTTTAGCCAGTTTGAGCAAAGTGATAATATTTGACTCGTCACTGCGGTTAGCAGACAGCGACTTCATGGCTTGATCCCACAAGCGATCTTCTACCGATAGAGTCTCTTTAATCGTATCCTTCCACGCTAGGCTGAATATCGGAGCAAACGTGCTCATCGCTTCGAGAAAGGTCCATTTTTTACTGCACGAAGCACCGAGAAAAGAGGTATAGTCGAATACAACACTTGTCTTGCCCAGATGTTCCATATCATCCCCCGTAATATCGGCAACACAGTGTACTAAATATCCTAGATCACTCCTTATATAGCAATAGGATATAAAACAATAGTCTTTTATGCCCTAAATTTGTTTGAAAAAGCTATATAAAAACCAATACGGTAACAAAATGTGTACAATCCAGAGATATAAGAGACCGGTTGCTTAATATTTTGGATACCAAATAATATCCTGTAGTTTCAGCACTATTTGATGTCCACTATCTTGCTCGCCTTTTTGTACTGGATTCTCCAGCCCTTCCATTTCGGCAGTTCCCAACGCTTTGGATACCCTTTGCGTAGTCCATCGCGGTAAATCACATAAACCAACTTTTTGTCGACAAGATATTCAACATCTAAGTTTAAATCACCCAACGACAACTCAAACGGATAGGCATCCGCGAAATCCTGATATTCCCAGTAAGGAATGCCTTTAAATACAAAATCCTCTGCGGAAAATAATTCCAACTCAGAAATGTCAGAAAGCTCTAATAGGGTCAGTTGCTCAGTAAACCAGTGGTCGAAGTCCAACTCACTTATATCAACCTTTTGCTCCGATAAGCCGAGCGAAACATACAATTTCCAATGTTCTATCTCTTTGTGCCGCTGTTTTGCCAAACCTAGCAAATATTGGTCATTTTTCACTGCTTGCAACATTGGCTTAATGGCAAACTCTCCCGTTGCAGGCTCATAGCGGGTTGCGATAACTCGCCCTGCATAGACAAGTTGCATCTCAATCATTGGTGTGTCGCTTAGCTCGGTGACTTCTCCTTGCTGCCAATCTCCTAAATCCATCGATTGCAGAGTCTTTAACGCTATCGGCATAGTAAAGGTCGCTAAATTGAGCGTCTGTTTTACCCCTCTTCCCGGTAAGCTGTGGGTATCCAGTACCAATGCGGCTTGGTGTTTATCTTGGAAACGGCTTTCTCGTCCAAGAATCACTTCCATTAATCCATTGCCTAGCGCTTCTGTTCTTTTCATTCGACGCACAAACACCAGCTCGGGGTGCAATCGCGCAATCGCTTCGACCAAATCCTGATGAGAATAACGTGATGCGACGTCAAGTTGCGGTAATTCAAATGCTGCTCGCATCTGCTCTGACAACATAACTGCCTCTTTCAATACATCTTGATCAACCTTAATGGCGGGGTAGCGATTTCCTCTAAGCAAGCCAATCGCCAACTGAGCATCACACCCTAGAGGTTCTTGTTGAAGAAGTTGCTCAAGTTGTTCTTCATCGTTTGATAAACGGTATAACGTTGCAGGGGTAGCGACGACTGAAGTCAAATCAACCATCGCTTCTTGCAAGGCTCTACTCGGCATGCGGGTAACAAGATCTGCGTACAAAGCATCAATAGGAAGAGGATAGATACGTTGGCCATGCTCAGTCGCCAGACCTTGGCTGTTTATCGCCCCCATTTGTTCTAGGGTTGAGTGTGCCTGCGCAACAGACTTCTCCGGTAGAGGTTCAATAAATGTCAGTGCCGTTAATGCTCGACCACAACTTGCGGAGGCCAGCATCGCTTCGGTCAAAGATTCTCGATGCATTTCTGGTGGCGTCACTTCCGCTAATGCGGCATGTTCACCATATAAGCGGATACAGAGACCATCCATAACGCGACCCGCTCGACCACTACGCTGTTTGGCACTCGCTTTAGAAATGTGTTTTAAGCTTAATGCGGTACGACCATTGCGTTGTTCGGTTCGTCTTTCCAGACCCGAGTCTATCACCGCAGCAATGTTTGCAATGGTCAGAGACGTTTCGGCCACATTGGTCGCCAGTACGACCTTTTTGTAAGACTGAGGATTGAGTGCGAGATCTCTTTGCTGGTCAGTAACCGAAGCGTGCAAAGGTAGCGCAACAACCCCTTCAATGGAGGATAACTTACTTTGACACTGAGTAATCTCTTTACGCCCAGGTAAAAAAACCAGAATGTCCCCATCCACATCCAGAAGTGCCATCACTTCTTGTTTGACTCTTTCATCCAATTGACGAGCATCAGGCAACTGGCGAGAGTCGCCAGCACGATGACCAATGGCGACATCAAAGTTGCGGCCTTTCGCTTGCAGTCGCTTTGCTCCGACATAACGCGCCAGTTTTTCACCTTCAATAGTCGCTGACGTGATCACTAAGCGATGACGTTGTGCCTCTCTGAGCAGAGCAACCAGTAAGTCGGTATCCCAACGCCGCTCATGAAATTCATCGACAATAATAGTGCTAAAGCCTGCCAGTTGATTCTCACTATACCAACGCAGTGCGACACCTGGAGTAACAAATACGATTTGAGTCTCGTCGTCGCAACGCGTCTCCAACTTGATCGCATACCCAACAGACTGACCAATCGGCTGTTGCTTTTGTTCAGCAAGAAACTGAGCTAACGAGGTACAAGCAATTCTACGTGGTTCAATCACCAATACTCGTCCATTTTCAGCCGCCCACAAGGGCAAACGAGTCGATTTTCCTGAGCCAGTTTCAGCCTCTACAATCAGATGATGTGCCGATATCTCTTCTAAGAATTCGGATTTAAGGGTATCTATCGGTAAGCTGAACATACTTCGCTGAACATTTGGCATTAAAACGCCAAATTATATACGCAAACTTTACCAGAATGCAGGAATATTCAGTTTACAATAAGACAACGAATCCCTATCATTTTTAGGTTCCGAGTTCCAAAGGTCTAGAGACCCCTCCACCCTACTTAAGGCAAGTGATGAATAACGATAAACGCCCTTTATACATTCCTTATGCTGGCCCTGCTCTGCTTAGTACGCCGTTGCTAAACAAAGGCAGTGCTTTTAGCGCACAGGAAAGAAGATCTTTTAACCTTGAAGGTTTATTGCCTGAAAATACTGAAACGATTCAAGAGCAAGTAGAGCGTGCGTATCAACAATATTGCAGCTTTGAAAGCGATATGGATAAGCACATCTACCTGCGTAACATTCAAGACACGAACGAAACGCTTTTCTACCGACTGGTTCAAAATCACATTACAGAGATGATGCCTATCATCTACACACCAACCGTTGGTGCTGCGTGTGAAAACTTCTCGAATATCTATCGCCGTGGACGTGGTCTGTTTGTGTCTTACGCAAACCGCGATCGCATTGACGACATCCTTAACAACGCTTCTAACCACAATGTCAAGGTTATCGTTGTGACTGATGGTGAACGTATTCTTGGTCTCGGTGACCAAGGTATCGGTGGTATGGGGATTCCAATTGGTAAGCTGGCTCTATATACCGCGTGTGGTGGTATCAGCCCTGCTTACACCCTTCCAATCGTACTCGATGTGGGCACTAACAACCCACAAAGACTTGCCGACCCAATGTACATGGGCTGGCGTCATCCTCGTATTACTGGGGCTGAATATGATGCATTTGTTGAAGAGTTCATGCAGGCCGTTCAACGCCGTTGGCCAGAAGCACTAATCCAGTTTGAAGACTTCGCACAAAAAAATGCCATGCCGCTTTTGGAGCGCTACAAAAATCGCGTTTGTTGCTTCAACGACGATATTCAAGGTACCGCAGCGGTTACTGTCGGTTCGCTACTGGCAGCTTGTAAAGCGGCGGGAAGTCTGCTTTCAGAACAGCGCATTACCTTCTTAGGTGCGGGTTCGGCAGGTTGTGGTATCGCTGAAGCTATCATCGCGCAAATGGTCTCTGAAGGGATCAGCGACGAGCAAGCTCGTTCACAAGTATTTATGGTCGACCGTTGGGGTCTGCTACAAGAAGGCATGCCAAATCTACTCGACTTCCAACAACGTCTTGTTCAAAAGCACGTCAACACGGCTGATTGGCAAACTGACAGCAACGGATATTCTTTGTTGGATGTTATGCGTAATGCTAAGCCAACAGTTCTTGTCGGTGTTTCAGGTGCGCCTGGCCTATTTAGTGAAGAAGTGATTAAAGAGATGCACAAACACTGTGCTCGTCCTATCGTCTTCCCACTTTCGAATCCGACAAGTCGAGTGGAAGCCACTCCTAGCGACATTATTCGCTGGACTAACGGTGAAGCGCTAGTCGCAACAGGTAGCCCATTTGATCCTGTGGTTCACGAAGGTAAAACTTACCCGATTGCTCAGTGTAACAATAGCTACATCTTCCCTGGTATCGGTTTAGGTGTATTGGCGGTACAAGCGAAACGTGTCACTGATGAGATGCTTATGGAATCAAGCCGTGCGCTTGCGACCTGTTCACCACTCGCGATTAACGGCCAAGGTGCACTTTTACCACCTCTTGAAGCGATTCACTCGGTATCGAAGAAGATTGCTTTTGCGGTGGCGAAGAAAGCCATCGAGCAAGGCGTTGCATTAGAGATCCCAGACGAAGCACTAGAAGAAGCAATCGACGCCTCTTTCTGGCAGCCAGTTTACCGTCGCTACAAACGCACTGCATTCTAAACAAATTTAAAAGCCCAGCTACGCTGGGTTTTTTTATTCCTGCCACAAAAGTGAACTCTCAGCTCAACCACGCTGGACATCCTCACATTACTTCGTGCTATTCTCGCTAAATCACCATTATCTAACGTACTTAAATGGAATACTTGAATATGTTTGGGGGTTACCTTAGCCCCTACCTCAGCGAAATTTCGACGGCGCTTATCGCCTGTACTTTGGTTATGGCAGGTGGCGAGATTAATGCACTGTTGAGACGTCTATTAAGAAACTACAACTTCGCGCTGAGAACGATCGCTTTTGTCTTGATTAACGCATTTGGTTACGGCTTAATCATTGTTAAGGCAACCCCTTACCTGTCTCGGACATTACGTGGGCTCGATGCTGGCATCATGTTTACCATCGTTTTGTTTTGCTTCACAATTATTGGTCTATGGGCGCAAAGGAACCGACAAATTTAGTGCGTAAACTCTTCCATCGTGACAAGCCAGCTAAAACTTGGTTAAGTCGCATGCTCAAACTCATCGCTTGGCTTCCGGCTGTTTTTGTCGCCGTGTCTGCGGCGCTGTTTGTGGTTGATCGATGGGTGTCATATCAGGCGAGACACCAAGTCTTTACTCAACCACAGCAAATCGAACAATTTGATGTTGCGGTGGTTTTAGGCACCAGCAAGTATTTGGGCAAGGTGCTCAATGAGTATTACACCAACCGCATCAATGCGGCGATTGAGTTGTATCAACAAGGAAAAGTTAGCCACTTTTTACTAAGTGGTGATAATGCGCATCGCTCATACAATGAACCATGGACGATGAAACGCGATTTGCTCAGAGCTGGCATCCCTGAGGATCGGATCTTTTTAGATTATGCCGGCTTTCGAACACTAGACTCAGTTGTGCGCGCTAAAGAGATTTTTGACACGGATAATTTTCTGATTATCTCGCAGAAGTTCCACTGTGAACGTGCCTTGTTTATCGCCAACTCTCACGATATTAATGCGAAATGTTTTGCTGTCGCTGGACCGTCTCGACATTCGGGATTACAGGTGCGAGTGCGTGAAGTCTTTGCCCGTACAAAAGCGTTTTTGGACATCTACATCATTCACGCTCAGCCTAAATTTTTAGGTCCGAAAGAGCCGATTATAAAATCGACTCAAGCAGACCTAGATGAGAACGAAATGAGCGATGGGCAGGATACAAACCAACAGCTTACTGATTAAAAACGACCTTATTTCGACCTTGTCGTTTCGCCATATAAAGGGCTTCATCGGCTCGCGTTAACATTTCATTTGGTCGTTCATCACCAAGCGAAGCGACGCCAATACTGGCGGTCAAGGGATCGCCATGCACCCAAAGATGCGACTCGACTCTATGGCGTATCTTCTCAGCCAGTTCAGTGGCCTCTTTTGAGCAAAGCCCTGGGCAAAAGACCACAAACTCTTCCCCGCCCCAACGCACTAACCTTTCACTTGCGCTCAATGCGCTAAGAACGACCATGGTGAACTCTCTTAATATATCGTCACCCATTGCGTGTCCGTACTTATCATTCACCGCTTTGAAGTGGTCTATATCCAAATAAAGCGCTGAAAGGCGTTTTCCATCGACGCGATTCTTTACGTAGTTGCTTTCTAACCAGTCACGAATCGAATGTCTATTCATTGCTCCAGTCAGAGCATCACGGTTAGCTAACTCAGCAAAGTGGACATTTTGCTCCTTTAGGTGGCGGTTTAACTTGCGAAGGTGATCTTGGCGATACTGGGATTGTTGGATGATCTGGCGGCCACGTTTGATTTCAAGCATGCTATAAACCAATGCCAGTGCAACCCAAAAGACCAGCAAACCAAGCAACAATTCTTCGCCATCAATGTAGTTACCAACAAACTCAATACTATTAACCTGTAGCCTGTAATCGCCTTGAGAGTGTCCAGAGCCAGTAGCAAACTCGACTTTGACCACATTTGAGAATTCAGGAGCTGAATGCGCGATTGGAATTTGATTGTCACTCAGCCACCAAGTTAAAACCTGTAAATTGGCAATCGGAATCTCTATCGCGCCACCCTTGATTCCTGGAGTATATTCCAGCCCGTTGTATTTGAATGAATACTCATTGTCTGCTGTCGAATAAGCGGGATTGTAGTTTCTGAGGTAGATCCGTAGCGATGGGGACTTGTCAGCATTAAGTTGCTCGAAATCAACATCAAGTTTTATGGTATGAAAGCCTTCTAAGTCCATACCACTAGCTATGGAGTCACCAACGGTAATCGATATGCCACAATAGGGCCAAGGATATAAATCGCCTTTCGCCAAATGGCACTCTAGCAAGGCTTTCTCATTCTCTATGTTGAGTGAAGACGTCGATACCCCACCCTGTAACTGATCGTTGGTTGCAGCGAAGGTAAACTGTGCGGGGGTTATCTTAACGACGCGCTCATCACCATGCATCCAAAATAATTGAACGACAAGTAAGGTTATAGCAACCAAGGTGAAGATAGCTTTATGTATAACTTTCAATAGAACAATCCGTTTTGGCAGTTAACTCGACCCATTAAATGACACTAAACTCAATTAATAATAAGATCTTGCTTCCATTTTACCTTATTTTAAACATCACTTAGCGGCAAAATATTTGATATGCCTCTTAAAGTGGTCGCGTCACACCCCCAATGTCTAAACACCGTCCGACGTTTGAACCGAAGTCATTTGGCTAAAAAAGTGTTACACTCAAACGCTAAAAACAACGAGGATTCAACCTCGAATAAAGAAGAGCACTGTCATGTCTTTAATCGCCAAAGGTACGCTGAGTAAAATGCGTGCCTCTCTAGAAAATACCGTTAGTTATCGACTGCCTGTCGGCGAAGAGCTCGTCGACTTAACGCCTTTTATCGGCCAAACGCTGACCCTGACGCACACAGGAAACATCTTCTGCTGTTCTTGCGGTAAGAAGACCAAGAAGAGCTACTCACAAGGTCACTGCTTTGTATGTATGAAGAAGCTCGCAAGCTGCGATATGTGCATAATGAAGCCAGAAACCTGCCACTACGACCAAGGCACATGTCGTGAACCTCAGTGGGGTGAAGAGAACTGTATGGTCGACCACTATGTTTACTTGTCAAACACATCAAGTCTGAAAGTCGGCATTACGCGCCATACTCAAATTCCAACTCGTTGGATTGACCAAGGCGCCACTCAAGGTCTACCTATTTTTAAAGTGAAAACACGCCATATTTCGGGACTGATCGAGGTAGAGTTGGCGAAGCACATCGCCGATAAAACCAACTGGCGAACTCTGCTAAAGGGTGATGGCGAGCCTATGGCTCTGGAGCAACGTTTTTTAGAGCTGTTGCCTCTGGTCGAGGATAAAATTACTGAGATAAAACAACAGTTTGGTGACGACGCTATTGAAGTGCTTAGCCGTGATATCACCACCATTAGCTATCCAGTGGAGCAACACCCCAGCAAGATAACTTCGCATAACTTTGATAAAAACCCCGAAGTCAGCGGCGTTTTACAAGGGATCAAAGGCCAATATATGATTTTCGATACTGGCGTGATTAACATTCGTAAATTCACCTCATACGAAGTTGAAGTTACGGCTTAAACAGAAAAGACCTCCAACCGGAGGTCTTTTTAATTTAGGTCGATTAATGGGTAAGAATTGCTTTCAGTTCATCAAACAGAATGTCCACTTCTTCTAATGTGTTGTAGTGCATAAAGCCAATTCGTACTACCCCACCTGTCGACTCGAGACCTAACTGCCTGACTAATCCGAGTGCGTAGAAATGCCCATTCCAGACACAAATGTTACGCTCACCAAGCTTCTTCGCTACCTCTTCAGGCGTATGTTGATCGAAGGTCAAGGCGAAAGTCGGTGTTCTCTTTTGGCTATCTGCCTCATTGCGCCCTAACAAGATGACGCCATCTAATTCTGACAACCTAACCAGAACCCTTTCGTTGATCGCAGACTCGTGTTGATTGTACTGCTTGTAGGAGTCAATCAAGCGATTTCTCAGCGAGTCGCCATCCTTACCCCATTGAGCTAGGTATCTCACCGCCGCAACTACTCCGGCTAGACCTTCAAAACTTTGCGTACCTGTCTCAAAACGACCAGGCCCCACATTCGTTGCTGGTTCAACTTTGTACGGTTTCAACGTATTTAGCCATTTAGGCGCGACATAGGCAATCCCAACGTGCGGTCCAAAAAACTTGTACGCTGAGCAAGCAAGAAAATCACAACCAAGTTGTTGGACATCAACCAAATGATGGGGTGCATAATGTACCGCATCAATATAGACCATCGCATCCACAGCATGTGCCGCTTCAATGACACGCTGCATATCGACGATTGAACCCGTCGTATTTGACGCGAAAGTTAATGCTACCAAGGTCGTCTTATCGTTAATAAGAGAGATAAGATGATCGATATCTAGGCTACAGTCCGACTCCTCAACACGAGCTTGTCGAACAACAACCCCTTTGTCTTCTGCTGCTTGCTGCCAGCTTGATACATTCGAGTAATGATCTAATGCGGTAACAACCACTTCATCCCCGGCCTTCCAATCGCGGCTTATAGCACGACTTAATTGGAACGTGAGTGACGTCATATTGGCACCGAAGACAATATTATCGCTCGATTCAGCATTGACCAAAGCCTGAGCATGCTCGCGAGCTTGCTTCATTAAGTCGGTAGTATTGCGGCTAGAGAAATAGTGTCCACCCAAGTTGGAATTGAAGAATCCAAGATAAGCGGTCATCGCATCCAGTACTGATTGAGGTACTTGAGAGCCACCTGGGCCATCAAGAAATAGTACTGGTAAGTCATTATGAGTCTGATTAAGAGCGCTAAACTGCGCTCTTACTAAATTAGGAGTGAAGCTCATTCACTGCATCCTTCGCGGTTAGAACAAATACATCCATATAGCCTTCTTGGCCTTCGATTACAGAGCGGATTGGCTGAGCGTTATGCCATAGCTTGTCGTCAGCGAGCATTGCGACCTCACCACTTTGTAAAACCTTGCGGAAAAATGGCGCTTCATTGAAGCTGTTGTAAAGCATGATATCGCCACCTTCGATATTGTGACGCCCCATGCCAACAAGCGCGATATGCTCAAATCCGTCTTGGTGAACACCTTCAGGAGCGACTTGTGTCTCATCGTAAATAGCTGAAATACGGATCTGATGAATTTCAATCTCATGCTCATTAGTCAGATTGTTTGAAGAAACAAAGAGCTGACACATCTCGCGCATACCATCACTGTTTAGAGTGCTCTCTTCAATAGGTTCAAACTGTCTGACAACGTTGCCTTGAAAACGGTTAATGTCGTCCGTTTGCATAAATTCATTTTTGCCCAAATCGACTACTTCGCCATCTCGAAAAGAGACAACGGAATAACGTCTTAAGCGGAATTTACCATCGGCATGTTCTGTGTGCGGAAGCTGAGTAAACGATGGTGCAAGCTGAGCAATCGCCGTATCGCTAAGTTTGGTGAGTTGAAGGGTAGTTTCACGCTGATGTAACATCATCATCTCCTTAATGAATGTACATACCTATAATATGATTAACATCTTGTTCACATTCATTATTTGCGCACTTGTATTGTAAGATCAACTTTTTTTAGCATTTCAATCCAACATAAATGAATATAAAGAACTTTTATCCATTAAAGTAATTTAAATCAGACAATTCGACCAGATTTAAAAAGCGAGGATTGAAAATATTAGACGACTTCACTATCACACTAGGAATACCTTTTAAACTTCAACAGGTTATATCAACCACTCGCCACACAAAATGTAACGATTGCGTTCTAACCTATAACCAATTATTCCTGTTTTCACGCTTGCTAACTCTTTCAAAGCCCCCATATATTCCATACAATCGAGACAAACTACATAAAAAGCGTCACCGCTAATGGAGCACAAATGAGCGACGTCAAACATAGCAATCTTCTTATTCTTGGCTCTGGTCCTGCTGGCTACACTGCAGCCGTTTATGCTGCGCGTGCAAACCTAAAACCAGTTTTGATTACTGGCATGCAGCAAGGTGGTCAATTAACCACGACCACTGAGGTAGAAAACTGGCCTGGTGATCCTGAGGGTCTGACTGGACCAAACCTTATGGAACGCATGAAAGAACACGCAGAGCGTTTTGAAACCGAGATTTTGTTTGACCACATTAATCAGGTTGATCTCAGCCAACGCCCTTTCCGTCTTATTGGCGACAACGGTGAATACACTTGTGACGCTCTGATCATTTCCACTGGTGCTTCGGCTAAATATCTTGGCCTAGAGTCAGAAGAAGCATTTAAAGGGCGTGGAGTTTCCGCTTGTGCGACCTGCGATGGGTTCTTCTATCGCAACCAGAAAGTCGCTGTGGTTGGTGGTGGTAACACCGCTGTTGAAGAAGCGCTCTATCTATCAAATATCGCTTCAGAGGTTCACCTGATTCATCGCCGTGATACTTTCAGAGCAGAGAAGATTCTGATCAATCGTCTGATGGATAAAGTCGCAAACGGCAACATCGTTTTACACACTGATCGAACTCTAGAGGAAGTGGTTGGCGATGATATGGGCGTGACGGGTGTGCGTATCAAAGATACTCAGTCAGAGTCTGTTGAGCAGATTGACGTGATGGGTGCCTTCATTGCGATTGGCCACCAGCCAAACACAGCCATTTTCGAAGGCCAACTTGAGATGAAAGACGGCTATATTGTTGTTCAGTCTGGTTTGGAGGGCAATGCAACACAAACCAGCATTGCCGGCGTTTTTGCCGCTGGAGATGTGATGGATCACAACTATCGTCAAGCCATCACCTCTGCGGGTACCGGTTGTATGGCCGCTCTTGATGCAGAACGCTATTTGGATGCGTTGGCAGATAGTAAATAATATTTTTCACTTTTGGCTCAAATCCTTAAAGCCCTGCGGTGTTACCGCGGGGCTTTCTTTTGTATAATGCGCAGTTCTAATTGCTAATAATAATTCTCATTAAGCCTTCACAATGGATAAAAAGAAACAACGCAGCTTGAATCAATGGCTCAAGCAGCAAAGTAAGCTCGCCAAACGCTGGCTTATGGTCGCTGTCGGTCTTGGCGTTCTTTCAAGCATTTTTCTATTGGCTCAAGCCGCCCTGCTTGCAACCATACTGCATCAGTTGATTATCGAGCATGTCGATAAGTACACGTTAGTGCCTCACTTTTTTGGTCTCGCCGCTATCGTAGCCATACGTGCCCTCTGCTCATGGGGACGTGAAATTGCGGGGTACCGTTGTGGTGAACAAATTCGTATCTATATTCGCCAACTCATCTTAGACAAATTACGCGAACTGGGGCCTGCTTATATCAAAGGTAAACCAGCGGGTGCATGGGCAACGCTACTCTTAGAACAAGTAGAAGATATGCATGACTTCTTTGCGCGCTATTTGCCGCAGATGTCGTTGTCAGTCTTGATTCCGTTCGTCATTTTGATCGTCGTCTTCCCCGTTAACTGGGCTGCTGGACTCATTTTTCTAATTACTGCACCGCTAGTGCCATTATTTATGGCTTTGGTCGGTATGAAAGCGGCTGACGCAAACCGTAAAAACTTTAAAGCATTGCAACGTTTATCCGGGCACTTTTACGACCGTCTTCAATCAATGACGACCATCCGTTTGTTTGATAGAACTAAGGCAGAAACAGAAGTGATGCGCGGTGCGTCAGAAGTGTTTCGTACCCGAACCATGGACGTACTTAGAATTGCCTTCCTGTCATCTGCTGTGCTTGAGTTTTTCACCTCAATCTCAATCGCACTGACAGCCGTTTACTTTGGCTTCGCCTTTATCGGTGAGTTGAACTTTGGCGATTACGGCACGGGGGTCACTCTGTTTGCTGGGCTGTTTATTCTGATCCTCGCCCCTGAGTTTTATCAGCCTCTTCGTGATCTAGGCACTTTCTACCACGCTAAACAGCAAGCAGTGGGCGCTGCAGAGAGCATTGTTGAATTTATTGAAATTGACGTAGAGACTGTCCGTTCTGGTAGTCAGACGCTCGCTGATAATGACGCTATCACTATTCGCGCAACGGATCTTGAAGTCTTCTCTCCTGAAGGGACGAAACTATTAGGCCCTGTCAGCTTTGAACTCACGGCGTGTCAAACTACGGCGTTAGTCGGGCCTAGCGGTGCAGGTAAAACGTCGCTAATCAACGCTATTTTAGGCTTCTTGCCTTACAGTGGTTCGTTGACCATCAATAATATTGAACGTACTGAGATTGATCTCGCTAACTGGCGTCAAAACATCAGTTGGGTCGGACAAAACCCACTTTTATTGCACGGCACCATTCGTGACAACATCACGCTGGGCAAATCCAACGTCAGTGAAGAAAGCGTTCAGCGTGCACTGGAAGAGTCCTTCTCGGCTGAATTTGTTAACCAACACGGTTTAGATTATGCGGTTTCCGATCGTTCGGGTGGTTTGTCCGTCGGTCAGGCTCAGCGCCTAGCACTTGCACGTGCCATGATTCAAAACGGTCAGTTTTGGTTACTCGATGAGCCTACAGCGAGCTTAGATGCAAGAAGTGAACGCTTAGTCATTCAAGGTTTACAAAACCAAATAGAAAACAAAACGGCGCTAATGGTGACACATCAACTGACGCCACTTCAGAATGTAGAACAAATCCTTGTGATGCGTGACGGCTTAATTGTTCAAAGCGGTAGCTTTGCTCAGTTGGCTCAACAACAAGGGCTTTTCCAAGAAATGCTCAGTGCCAATCAGGCACTTAACCAAGCGAATAAGGGGAATCTTGATGCGTGAACTCCTTCCCTACCTCAAACTGTATAAGAAGCATTGGTTCGGCCTATCGCTCGGGATGTTGCTTGCGTTCCTGACTCTTGCTGCTTCTATCGGCTTATTGACCTTGTCTGGTTGGTTTTTATCCGCCGCCGCAATCGCGGGATTGACGATTGCACGCGAGACCTTCAACTACATGTTGCCGGGCGCCTTTGTTCGTGGTTTTGCTATGGGCAGAACCGCAGGACGCTGGGGGGAACGCGTAGTGAGTCACAACGCGACCTTTAAGCTCCTAACCGACTTACGTATTTTCTTCTTTTCCAAGCTTGCTCCACTCATTCCGGGCCGCGTATCAAACCTACGTGACGCTGACTTACTTAACCGTTTGGTTGCCGACATCGACGCCATGGATCATGTCTACCTAAGACTTGTTAGTCCAATGATCGTCGGTACGCTAGGTATATTAGGCCTTACAGCGCTAGTAAGTTGGTTTGACGCCGAACTTGGTATGACATTAGGGGCGATTCTTTTTGCCCTGCTAGTTACTTGGCCGATACTTTTTTATAAGTTGGGCAAACGAAATGGTAGCGAGCTAACACAAAATAAAGCTGAGCTTCGTATTTCGACCTTAGACTGGCTTCAAGGTTACAGTGAGCTAACCCTATTCGGTGCAGAGCAACGTTACCGTGAGGCTATCTTGAGCACTCAAGAAAAGCTGCTGAAGAACCAGTTCTTTAACGCCCATTTCTCTGGCCTTGCACAAGCTCTACTACTACTTGCTAATGGCTGGACAATTATATTGATGCTTTGGCTTGCTGCTGATGGCGTCGGCGGAAATACGCCAGATCCAATGATCGCCTTAGTTGCCTTCGCAACGATGGCGAGTGTCGAGCTACTCATGCCTATCGCAGGCGCATTCCAGCATTTAGGTCAGACTCTTACCTCTGCTCGCAGATTGAACGATATTATTCTCTCTGAACCAGATGTCCAATTCCCGGAGCATAGCGATAGTCATAAACAAGCATTTTCGATTGAGTATCAGAGTGTCTCTTTCAGCTACCCAGATACAGAAAGCGAAGTGCTTAAAAAGATTAGCCTTAACATACCGGCCAAACACCGTATTGCTGTCGTTGGTCAGACGGGATCGGGCAAGTCTACTCTGCTCCAATTACTAAACCGTTATTGGGATGTAAAGCAGGGTGAGATTAAAATCGCTGGAATGCCAATTCAAAAGTGGAGCGAAAGCGACCTTCGCAAGGCAATCAGTGTGGTCAGCCAGCGGGTCGATATCCTAAACGGCTCTTTGCGAGACAACCTGATCATGGCTAAACCACAAGCAAATGACGATGAACTGGCACAGGTATTAACTCAGGTCGGATTAGCCAAGCTGCTCAATGATACCGGGTTAGATACTTGGCTTGGCGATGGCGGTCGTCAGTTATCGGGTGGAGAAAAACGTCGAGTGGGTATTGCTCGTGCATTACTTCATAACGCCCCCATTTTACTGCTTGACGAACCAACTGAAGGGTTGGATAAGCAAACCGAACAGCAGATCATGCAGCTCTTTGAGCAACACTTCGTTGATAAAACAGTTGTCTTTATTACTCACCGCTTAGTTGATTTAGACAAGATGGACAGTATTTGTCTAATTGAACAAGGTGAAATTGTTGAACATGGTAGCCACAGGGAACTCCTCGCACAACAAGGTCGCTATTATCAACTCAGTCAAACTCTGTAGTCACATATCCTATACCGTCAAACATCAATGCTTGACGGTATTTTCCATCAACCGCCAATTGGCGCCACTTTTCATCGCAAAGCCAGCCGAGATAAGTTCATGGATTATTGACATAATACTCATAGCCGGAGAGTCCCCCCATAGTCCAAGGGTCACAGAAAAGGAAGGAAAATCACATTATTTTCTGGTCATTAACTTCATGTCACCTGCTTAGCCGCTTAAAATAAACAGCTAAATAATGAGGATTGATAATGAATTATAAATGGCTAGGTCTTCTCGGGGCGATTTCTTTATTGGCGGCATGCAATAGCGATATCGACATTTCCAGCGACGTGCTTTCTCAACAGCAGCTCAACACCATTATTAGTAATGTCAACAAACACTATCCAGATGCAGACAGCGAACTAAAACAAAAGATCGCCGAGGTCGCGGTAAAGTCGATTGAAAATATGGTGTTTGTCGAAGGTGGCGGTTTTATTATGGGCGACTTTCGTATGCCCTGCATGAACGACGATCTTAATCGCCCAGTCTGGACGCCGGAAGCAAGTTGTTACAGTCAGTTCTCGATCGTTGATCGCGGGGCGGATATTCAACATGAAGTCACCCTAAGCAGTTATTCG